>JAHLWH010000100.1 GCA_019058015.1 Promethearchaeota archaeon
AAATAATATACTTATATCCCAAATTTTCTAAAACACCGATGATTTCTTTTCGTCCTTCTTCTGCAAGATAATCAGGAAAAACATCTCTATTTCCAACAATTACTCCAAAAATAGTTTCTATTACTTTAGATTTGATAGCCGCCATTTTGAAAGTCCCTATAATTGATTAAGATATGAAATCTAATATTTAATTTATATTTGAGGAGTATTGAAATTAATAGGAACTCTTCTTTCTTGAATCGCGATTATTTTTGGAATGGTAAATTCAAAGTCTGGTTTTCACGAAAATTTAGTGAAAAATGTTAAAGAAAATGTTTAATAAAATTTTTACTGCTCTTCTTCTATTTTTTTAAGAACTGCACATATGTTGGGAAATGTTTGTTCAAGTTTAATTTTTCCAGTGCTATTTACTAACTCTTCAATAGTTTTCCCCTTTTCCCTTAAAACTTGTTTTATTTGATTTTTAATAGTTTTTCTCCCATTGGGTTCTCTTTTTCGTGAGAGGTCAATTTTTACATCCAATTTGAGTTCAATCAATTTAGCAATTTCCTCCTCAATGAAAACTTCTGGGCCTAATATGATGCAAAATAAAATGATGTCATAGGATCCTGATTTACATTTTATTAAGAATGCTCTTTGGAGCGGTATAATTTCGGTAATACCTATACCTTTAGATTCTAAATATTTCATAATCTCGATCCTAGCATTCTCCTTAATGTGTTCCCCATCTACAATGAAAATTATTGAATTTATCTGAAATTTTTTAGGATATAATGGTATAGCATTAAGAGCATTCAATCCCGTTTGTTTCTTAAGTGGTGTGCTTATATAAAATATAGCATTGCCATGTCCATTATATTTCCTACAAAGATTTTTCAAGATAACATTCTCTGGAAATGTTCCATTACCAGAAATTACTAAATAGTAAGATTCAATTCCTCTCAAATTGTCCACTAATCTCATTAAAATCACATCGAAAATTCATAATCGAAGTGCATCTAATAATAAGCGTGGGTCTGTGTTTGCGTCTAATAAATCTTCTAGCTCATCTAAAGTTAAAACTTCATGACTTAAGATATCCTCATTCGATTTATTTAATTGGAGAATACTAGTATCTATTGGCTTAATATCAACCAAGTAATACAACACATCTATACTATGGGTTGAAATTATTGTCTGCCATTTTTTTTTTTTCAACCATTTTAGAAATAATTTTATCATTGTGGGATGAAAACCTGCTTCAAAATCATCAATTATTATAAGCTTAGGAGATAATACTTCAAATAACGCCATAATTTTTATTAATTTTTCTGCTCCTGTTCCAAGATCTTTCAATTTAAGATACACTTTGTTATCAGGATATACTTTTCTTAAACTAATAGGCTCGAGGAAAACAAGTTCACTATAGACATCATTAACACATTCATTAAGAAAGTTTGCAAGTTCAATATGATATCCTTTTTTCATTATTAATTCCTTAAGAGACCTCATTCTATTCTCTAAATCTTTCAGTATAGATGTCGTAAAGGGAACGAATAGAACCATTTCGGATAATTTATCATGAGGCAATTCATACATATTTGAGATTGCTGCACCCGTGGAAGTCCATTTGTTATTCCAAGATGTTCGAAAACCTACTTCACTTATTTCAATTATTGCAGTTGATTTTTCAATCCCAAATTGTAAATTTGCAGTTCCCGCATAAAGATAGATAAGATCTTTAAGTGAACCCTGATGAAGTTCTAGTAAATTATTTGATTTATCTTTTCGAGTGAAATAATCTCTTATATTTGGGTCAGGTAATAAGGACAATGCTTCTAATATTGATGATTTTCCAGCATTATTCTTTCCAATTAAAATTGTAAAATTGCTAAATTTTAAAGCTTTATCACAAGCTTTAATTCCTCTAAATTCTCTAATATTTAAACTTCTTACAAACATGACATCTCAATTTATTTTCCTTTAAATTTCTTTAATATAATATAGTATTAAAAACTAATATATTTAGAATTCTATAAATTAAACTTCATTTTATTATTATCTTAACCTATAATATATCCAATAGAAATATATCTTTTTCACTCAATTAATTTTGTGCAATATCTCATAGATCTTCATAATCCAATTTAACCTTAGCTAACTTTTTAGGAGAAATGATTAGAGGTATCTTATTATGAAGTTTTTCATCACTTTCATATTTCTTAAAAAAAGAAACCAATTTCCTAGCTCTTTTTTTACGATTTGTATTATTTGAATACTTAGCTCTATCTATTTCTTTTAGAACTACATATGGTACTAATATATTTATCTCTTGGTCGCTAAGGATTGATCCCCAATTAATATCAGTAATGAACTTTCCATGAAGTTAAAGATTTGTATCAGGAACTAAGATTTTCATCGAATTTTTTAAAATTAGTTTTTAATATCTTTAATTTCTCTCTCTCATATATTTTTTTGGATTGTAGAATTAAAATTATTATTTTTTCATTGAATTTTTGGTAGGGACTTTTATTAATATATTGTAATTAAAAAAATAGTGAAATAACAAATTCAAATCAGAGGAATCCTGTTTTTGAAAGATATTTTTAGATTTAATTAATAAAAATTCAATAAATTAAGAGTCTTAATGTAAATATATCATATAATTAGAAGAAAATATATATTGATTATTCGTAGTAAAAATTCAGAGAAAACTAATTAAAGTTATTGCAATGTTAGAAGATTATGCCAATATTTTCAACCGAAGAAAATTGTTTTTGAGATTCAATGGATTACAGAAAGCTTTTATTGAGAAACATAAAGGAGCTAAAATCAAAGGCGGAATAATAGCAAAGCACAATTTATTCATCCATTATTTTAATGAATATAAATATCATTTATACTCCGCTTACTATTTTATTGAACAACTTGAGCAATTAGAGAAAGCTATAATAAACCAATATAAGGAATTAAAACCATTTATAGATTTTCACGATGAAACAAAAATAGAATATGATTCCTTCATAGTTCATGAATACTCGCTTAGAATCATGCCATTTCTCAATACGATGTTTATTCTTCAAGATAGATTAATGATATTGATTGCAACCTATACAGCTATTGAATTTAAAGATCCAATTAAAAATTCTAATGAATTAGATAAAGATTATAAAAACAGGATTAAAAATTATAGAAGCAAATTGCAAAGCTTTGCAAGCTATGCTACTAATTATTATGGTATTCTTAAAGAGTTTCCAGATGAAATAGGTGAATTAGTTGTAAAATATTGGAAACAAAATGGTCAAGAATTAAGAAAATATAGAAATTTGGAACAACACCAATTTAATCTTTTAGAGGAAGCATATATTATCAGAGAACCTAATGAAAGATTTATATTATATTTACCAGATAATCCTAATGAACAGAATTTTGAAAAACTAACTTATGATAAAAAGATAATTGCAATAGATTTTTTTAAGTCTGAAGTCCAAGTTTTTCATGATTTTGTTGAGGATATGATGAAGATTATTGGAATAAAACCAGAAAAACATGAGTTTGCCTCTAATTTCTCTCCAAAATCTAGTTTTATTAAAGAATATAATGAAGGAGACTTGATGAAAATTTGGGTAATAAAAAACGAAGCTATATTAATTTCTGTTGGTGAAAAGACTCCTGATGGTAATGCTGCCAAATTAAACATGAGAAAAATAGAAAACAAAATGAATATTCTGAAATGGGAGATTAAATAGCCATACTTTAATTTTTATAATTTAAATTTAAAAAATTTTAGTAAGATTTTTTTGAAAACTTTCTTAAAAATATTATTCTTAAGAAAAATTTTAATACCACGTAGTAATCAAGAATATGAAATCTTTTGTGTTTTATTAATCATAAAAGTTTGGAATAAATAGTGAAAAAATAATGGTTAAATTAGGTTGTTGTGGAGATAATTGCGATTTTTGTCCACGTTATACCGCAACTGTAAGAGGAGATAAGAATGAATTAAAAGAAGTAGCCATATTATGGAAAAAATTGGGATTTCGAGATACATTAGAAGAACCAGAATCCTTAATTTGCTATGGATGTCATTTTTCAAAAGAATGTGCA
>JAHLWH010000008.1 GCA_019058015.1 Promethearchaeota archaeon
ATGTGTTCATTTATACCAATCTCTGCTATTATCTATTTTTGTATTGGTATTCCATATCTTCTTAGTGGAACTTCTAATGAAATTGCCATATTTATCTTATCAATATTTATACCTATATGTTTAATCGTTTTATATATTGTATTGGGCATTGTGGCTATAATTATTCTTATGGGGTATTTAAAATTGCGGAAAATGTTAAAAGAAGGAAACTTCTTAAAATAATACATCATCTGAAGCTACCTCTTGTAGCTTCTTTTAAGTAAATTGTTTATTTCTTCAAGAGTAGCGACTCTAGGATGAAGTGTGTAGTTCCGAAGTTTAATTGTATCATCACCGATTGCTTTTAATATATTTTCAGGTACGTTTTTATCTTTAAAATCCATCCACATACCGATTTTTTTAAGAAATATATCCATTTCATTACATGTTTCTTCCGCTGCAACTTCATCAGACTCATCTTCTAATTCAGGATTAAATAGTCTTCCTACCGTTGCATATTTAGATATTGCATGCTTCCATGTCCATCGGTTTATTTCAGGATACATAATTGCAAGAGATTCTCCATGCATTATATTTGTTGTATGCCCTCCAATAGCCATACCTATTCCATGAGGCAAAGTTGTTCCCGTATTTGCAATACAAAGACCTCCAAGGGTACTACCAAGGGAAAGCGCTTCTCTTGCTTTCCTATTAGACCCATCATCAACAGCAATTGGAAGATGCTTGATTACCAGTTTTATTGATTCCAAAGCAATAAGATCGATATAATATGACGCATTTATGTTTAAATAACTTTCAAATGAATGGCAAAAAGCATCAAAGCCAGCAGAAGCTGTAATATATGGTGGAACCGTCAATGTGAGCTCAGGATCAACAATACTAACCCTCGGACAAAGAGACCAATCAGCAAGCGCAGATTTTATTTTTTCATTTGCATTTTTTAAAACTGACATATTTGTGACTTCGGCACCCGTGCCAGCTATAGTGGGAACGGCTATAATTGGAAGCAACTTTTTATTTTCAATTCGGTTTTGCCCCAGACGGTAATCCCATGCTTCTCCTTCATGGGTAGCACCGACAGCCACAGCTTTAGCAGTATCAATGCTAGAACCTCCGCCCACTCCTAAAACAACGTCAATTTTATTTTTAAGAGCCATTTCAGAAGCAAGATTTATACATTCAATTGTTGGATTGGGAATAACTCCCTCAAAATGAAATAATTCAACACCTGCCTCAGTACATAAATTTTTTATCTTTTCAAATAATGGTTGTAAAGCTGGAAAGGATTTGACCGTTACCAAAAGACATCTCTTCCCAATACGCGCAACTACTCTCCCTATTTCATTCACACGACCCCATCCGAATCTAATACGGGTTGGTTGATAATAATTAAAATTTCTCATACTATTTTCTCAAATATTTATTAAAATTATTGAAAACTTTGATTATACTATTTGTGGTTTATCTATTTATTCATTGTCTTATATTAGTGTTTATTTTTATTTTTTAGATTGATTACTTATTCACCACTCTTTACCCTTTTTTAAAAAAATAAATTCAATTATTAAATAAAAAAAAAGAATGATAAAATGATTGAAGATACAGGAAATTTTTTTATAAATTTTTGCCTTGATAGAGTTGAAACTCTAAGAAATATGAGAGAAGAAATATATAAAGAGATTGGAACAAAAAAGGGAGATATATTTCTGGAACATACCAACCAAATGGAACTTGATATAATGAGAATTAGTAATACTAATCAAACAAATACTGAATCTCTGAATAAAGCACTCCTAAATAAAATTAACTTCAAAAAACTTCTTGAAAAATAAAAAAAATCTAATACACATTAACAATAATTGGATTCAATAACGTTATTATCTCCGTCCTATGAGAAAATATTTCCTCCATTGTTATAGTTTCACGGTGAAATTTTGAATTTCTCAAATCAGCTAAATATAAACAGGCATCTTTAATAATATGTAATGTCCCATTATCAATTTTATCCAATAAACAATCCTTAAATTCCTTTATCTCGATTAAACTCTCCTCATCCTCAAAAGATTCAATAACTTTTACCCAACCTCCCAATGGAATCGATTTATTATCTTTAAGCCATCCAAATTTCTTATAAATATCAAGAGACATTTGTTTTTGAAAATATTTCTTTTTAATTAAAGACTTAAAATGAACAGAAATGCATTCATCTAGCATAATTTCAAGTGCTTTAGCATAATTATTGATTATGGGGGAAGCATCAGGAAGATTATCATTTGATTTATAATATTCAAATATCTTCTCAGCAGAGATCAAAGAATCGTGAACTTTTTTACTCGTAATTTTATCAAGTTCTAATTTATCGGAATTATTTAATTTTCTATATATTTTATCTATCCTGGAAGCAATTTTACTAAGTAATTGCTTGTATTTCTCCAACCTTCCTTTCTGAGTTGTAGTATTTTCAATATATTTCTTTATCTCTGCTTCAATAAATAACTTAATTACTTCTTTAATATCCTCTACCGAATTAAAACCGTGCTTAATTATCAGCTTTTTTAATTCCCTTTGTTGGATTTGACCTTTAATTAATTTTAAAATCTTCTCTTTCAATACCACTAAATAATTCTCCTCAAAAAGAATATCTTTAATCGAATCTCCTAAAAAATTCAATTTGCCAAATCTCGGTTCTTCATTACCACTCATAATCTTATTATTAATTTCCATCTCTCGCATATTTTTTTATTACTGTGTTCTTTAAATTTAAGACGGGTTGTTTTAAATCCTATAAATCATAAATAAAAAGAACATATATAAAGAAAAAAATGCTAAATGTAAGCTTAATTATTCGTTTTTAGCTATTATTCTAAAATTATATTCATTTGTTCGACAAATTTTTCTAAAAATCAATACATTATTCGAAATTAACCACTCAGATTTTAATAAAATTTTTAAGCAAACAACTTAATCTAAAATAACTAAATAAAAGAACAAAAAAGTTTTAAATAAATCAATCAAAAATTAAAATTGTAACAATTAAAATCAATTTATTTTTGAAAATTAAATTGTTAAAAAAATTAATCATAAAAGTGTTAAAAAAATGGTTGATAAAGAAAAACTTGCTAAGTTAAAGGAGAAAATGGAAGCAGGTGCTGATGCTGCTAGCGTTGATGATATTCCACTTATCTGGGATTTCTTCGTGGATCTTGCAAATGAGAACGAAGAAATTCAAGATGAAATTGCTGATGCGAACGTCCGAGTACAAATGGTTTTAACGGACGCTGATAAAAAGTTTTGGTTAAGAGTAGAAGAAGGAAAAATGAGCTGGGGCGAAGGAACGGTTGAAGAACCCACATTCACGTTTAGTGCAGTTAAAAAAATCGGAATTGGGATGCTTTTCGGCGAGGTAGATGCAACTTCCGCTTATATGGCTGGCGACATTACTGTTGAAGGTAATTTACAAGATGCCATGTTCTTTCAGGAAATCATTGAGCTCTCAATGGAAATTGCAGAAGATCTATTTGACGAATTATAGGCTTAGCTTTAAGTAAATTAATAAGGTAACACTAAAAATTTCCTTTTCTTTTTTTTTCCAAATTAATTAAAATGGAATTTTTTTTCTTTTATGATTCTTCTTAAAAAGGTAAATGGATTTATTATTATTTAGTTCTTATTAAACTTTTTTTGGCATTTTCATGATCTTCATATGTAAATTCATACTCATCAAAAGTACCAATGCAATCTTCAAAGGGATGTTTTTTTTTCCTTAATTTAATTTCATTTAATTCGAGTTCTACGATGGAACCATCAGTTAATTTAAGTTTTTCTCTCCATTTTTTGGGAATGACTATTCTTCCGTTTGAAGAGACTTTTTGTTCAATTTTTTCAACCATTTGTCATCTAATTTTTTAAATTGTCAATTAAAATAATGACAAAATAAGAATTAAATATCTATCTAAAAAAAATAATGGCGCCCCCCGCGGGATTTATTCGGTTAAGCGAAATGCAAAAAACCATTGAACCCGCGTCGCAGGAGTGACAGTCCCGAATGCTCTCGGCCGGAACTCATTATGGAG
>JAHLWH010000101.1 GCA_019058015.1 Promethearchaeota archaeon
AGTAAAGGCATACCCCACTCTCTTGCACTCTCAATAGCTTTATGAGCGTCTTGAAGCATTTCAGATTCATCATCCGCTCCAATATTAATATGAATTGATACACCATCAGCTCCCATTTTTATGGCTCTTTCTACACTACAAACTAACACCTTTCTATTTGGATCGGGAGATAAACTGGTACCTCCACTTAAATGAATTATAAGTCCAATATCTATTCCATATTGTCTATGTCCAGCACCGACCATTCCAGTATGCTCAATAACTGCATTTGCTCCACCGATAGCAACATTATCAACCATAGCTGCCATATTTTCAAGACCTTTTATGGTTCCTTCAGACATTCCATGGTCCATTGGGATAATAATAGTTCTTTTTGTTTTTCTATCAAAAATTCTTTCGAATCTAATTCGCTTACCTATATCCATAATTTTTTTCAAATTTTTATTTAAATAATGAAATTATTAGTATAAAAAATAATACATCTATGAATTTAAATGAAATTTATAATTTTTACCATGGAACTCTTATATAAGTATTTCGCGGAATATTAGATTTATTAGGATAATCCAGATTATGATGAATCCCTCTACTTTCTTTACGAGAAATGGCACTAACGATAATTATTTTTGCGACTGTTGCCAAATTTCTCAGTTCCACGAGATCACTTGAAATTTTGAAATCCCAATAATATTGATTTATTTCATCCAAGAGCACATTAATTCTTTTTTTAGCTCTCTGCAATCTTTTATCGGTTCTTACAATACCAACATAATTCCACATAAATCTTCTAATTTCATCCCAATTTTGTGAAATGACTACGGCTTCCGTCGAATCAACTGCATTTCCAGATTCCCATTGAGGAAAACTTTCATTTTTCACAGAATTCACTTTATCCTTCAAAAATTCAGAACAATTATGTGCAAAAGTTAAACTTTCTAAAATAGAATTACTTGCTAGTCTATTAGCTCCATGTAAACCAGTGTATGATACTTCTCCTATTGCGAACAAGTTCTTAATATCACTTTGTCCGTTGAGGTCTACCTTTACACCCCCACAACAATAATGAGCAGCTGGAACAACTGGAATTGGCTCTTTTGTTATATCAATATCAAACTTTAAACATTGCTCATAAACTCCCGGAAAATGTTCTTTTATGAATCTCGGTTCTTTTACTGACGAAATATCCAAATATACATAATCATCACCAGATTTTTTTAATTCTGCATCAATCGCTCTTGAAACTATATCTCTTGGTGCCAATTCTTTTAATTTATGATATCTTTCCATAAATTTTTTTCCACTTTTATCTTTTAATATCGCACCTTCTCCTCTCAATGCTTCAGTTATCAAAAATGATTTTGCAAAGGGATGATATAAACAAGTTGGGTGAAATTGAACGAACTCCATATTGGCAATTGTGGCTCCGACTCGATATGCCATAGCCACCCCATCACCAGAAGCAACATCAGGATTAGAAGTATATACATATATTTTTCCAACACCGCCAGTTGCTAAAATCGTAAATTTAGCAGAGATATTATAAATCTTATTATTTTTTTTGTCTAAAACATAAGCTCCTAAACATACACGATCTTTTCCAAATAAATTTATTACAATATTGTGTTCTCTTATTTCAATGTTATCTAATTCTTTTACTTTAGAAATTAATGCATTTTGAACAGCTTTACCAGTTAAATCATTTACATGAAAAATTCTGCGTCTTGAATGCCCACCTTCCTGACCTAGTTCATAAAAGCCATTTTTTTCCTTTGTAAAATCAACCCCCCAATTAATTAATTCTTGCAATCTTTCGGGAGCTTGAGTTATTACATTTCTAACAACCGTTTTATCACATAAATCATCCCCAGCAATAATTGTATCATTAATATGAGACTCAAAACTATCATTTTTATCCCAAACACATGCGATCCCTCCTTGAGCATAAAAAGTGTTAGTTTCAAATATGCTTTCCTTTGATAATATTAAGACTGAGCCAAATTTGGATAGTTTAATTGCACTTCCTAAGCCAGAAACTCCTGTTCCTATGATTAAAAAGTCAGTTTTCGTATTCAATGAATTTTCCTCAGTTCAATAAACAAAAGAAATTATACAATTATTAAATACATCAATTTTTTCTAAAATAATATTTTAACTATTTAATAATTATTTGAATTAAAAAAATTAAGAGAAAAGACTTTCTAAATTATTAAATTAGAAAAAAAAATTTATTTTTTAATCAAAGAAAACTTAAAAATTTTGAATCTTGTTATTTTAATATATGGTTTAAAACTATTTGGTGAATTTTAATAAAAAAAATTAAAAAAGTGTTATTTTTATGTTTGGGAAATACTTGTAGATCCCCTGCAGCTCAGTATTTAGCTAAAGGACTTGCAGAAAAAAAATATAATGATGAACTAAAAGATATTAAATTTTATTCTGCCGGTTTTTTTAATGCTTTTGGTTATGCTCAACCAGAAACAGTTAGATTTATAAATTCGAAAGGAATAGATATGTCAGATTTTAGACCACAATTATTGGATTCGAATCTTCTAAAAATGAATGATCTAATTTTAACAATGGAAGAAAAACAATTAAGAGAAATCCTTGAACACTTTAATAATGTTAAAAATTTAAAGGAGAAAGTTTTTACTCTAAAAAGATTTTCCGGTGAAACTCAGGACATTGACATCCCAGATCCTTATATGACTACTAGCGAATATTATAGAAAAACCTTAGAGGAAATTGAGAAATTTGTAGAATTAAGTTTAAAAAAAATTATTGAATTGAATAAAAATTACACTTAAATGATTAATTTCTTTTTTTAAACAAATCCAATTATATCTTTTTTTTTAGATATATTTCAAAACTTTTAAATAGTTCCTTTATCCTTACTATTTTGAATATTCTTTCAAGAATATCGTAAATAGAGAGTTTAAAGTGATTATTATGGGATTAGAGATATGGATGGTTTTTTGGCCTATAATTATAGTTATTGCTGTAATTATTGGTATCTTGTTTTTAACGGGGATAAAAGTCATATTGGAATATGAGCGGTTAGTTATATTTCGTTTAGGAAAATACAAACGAACTATTGGTCCAGGAGTAGTATATGTTTTACCAATCGTTGAATCTTCACAAAAGGTTGATTTGAGGATTGTAACTCAAGATATTCCTAGGCAGGAAATTATAACAAGAGATAATATTCCAGTTTTAGCAAATACTGTTGTTTATTTTAAAGTGGAGAGACCAGAAGATGCAATAATAAAGATTGAGAATTACACCTATGCTGTGCGGCAATACACACAGGCTGCTCTCAGAGATGTCGTTGGTAATATGGAATTAGATGGTGTATTAACGGAACGAGATAAGATTGCACATGATATTAGAGAGATTGTTGATTCGGAAACAAATGAGTGGGGCATAGATATCAAATCAATTAAAATTCAGGAGATAGAATTACCAGCTGAAATGAAACGGGCCATGGCTAAGCAGGCTGAGGCTGAGCGTGATAAACGTGCAGTAATTATTACTTCAGAAGGAGAACTTATGGCGGCAGAAAATTTACAAAAAGCAGCTGCGCTTATGGCATCTGAACCAGGAGCTCTACAGCTTAGGACGTTACAAACTATTAGGGATATTGCTCAAGATCCATCCGAAAAAGTTGTTATTTTCATGCCAAGTGGTGTTGAAAAGTTAATCCGGAAATTTACAGATTGAGGGGGATTTTTCACTGAGCAGAAGTTTGGTTCCTAATAGGAGATATATTCAAATAGCATTCAATCATACTACTTATGAAGTTTGGAGAATATTACCGCAAATACCTCAAGACCCAAGGATAATAATTGAAGCGGGAACACCATTTTGTAAACGAGAAGGAATGGATGGTGTTAGTTTAATACGAAGGAAGTGGAGGGGAATTTTAGTAGCAGATTTAAAAGTAACTGATGGAGCAAGGGAAGAAGTTATGTTTGCTTTTCAAGCTGGAGCCAATGCGGTAACTGCAGCGGGAACTGCCCCAACTGAAACTTTGGATTTTTTCATGAAAACATGTGCCAAATATAATGTCTATTCAATGGTAGATATGTTAAACGTTGATAATCCTCTTAGAAAACTCATACCTTTAAAAAATAAACCAAATTTTGTAATTATCCATAAGGGACGAGACGAAGAAGTTAATCCAAGAAAGATAATTCGATATAAGGATATTAATAAGGTTCGTTCAAAATTTGGCGTGTTCATATCAGTTGCCGGAGGTTTAGACCAAAATAGTGTCCGTACAGCCTATTTTAATGGTGCTGATGTTGCGATCCTAAATATTGTCGAACAATATGATGATAATAAGGGAATATTTGAAAACGCTAACTTTAGGGTATTGATTCCGAAGATATTAAACGAAATAGGAGCATAAATTTATTTAATATTATTTTTTCTCTTTTTTTTTATAAGTATTTTGAATTTAGTATTAGGGCAAACATCTCAAGAAAACGTCTTGAGAGAAAAATATGTTAAAAAATTAACAGATCAAGAGAACAAATTCGAAAAAATATCTTCTGAAATAAAAACAATGGATAAAGAACTTGAAAGTTTAAATGAAAATATTTCTAAAAAAATGGATAAACTTAGAGTTAGTTAAAAACCGAGAAAAATCTTTTAAAAAATATCCTTTTTCTTAATTTTTTTCTTTTAGAAAATTCTTTGAAATTAGATAAATGATAAAATACTTTAAAAATTAAAGAAATCTCTTTATAAAATTTTTATACTATTGGTTTATAATATATCTTCATAGTAATTTTATGCAAAAAAAATTTAATTATTATTATTTGGGTGAACAAAAATATCAACTGAAACTAATAGTGAAATTAAAAAGATTAAGGCTGAAAAAAAGCTAAAGGAATCTAAAATAAAAAAGGAAAAAAAGAAATCTAAAATAAAAAGCGAGAAACAAAAAGATACTTTAGAAATAGAGAAAAAAGAGCACTCTTTAAGGGCTATTGCATTGGATACTGGCGGAACAATGAGTGATTCTTTCATAATTGATGAAGATGGAACATTTATAATAGGAAAAGCAATTACTACTCCTGATGATGAGTCTGAGGGGATATTAAATTCCATAAAGGATGCTTTAAACTACTGGGATACGACTTTAGAAGATTCAGGAGGATCTATAGAAGCCTTAGTATATTCTGGAACAACAATGATAAATAGGCTTTTAGAGAGAAAGGGAAATAGTAATATTGGAATTATAGTTAATGCAGGTTTTGAGGATCTCCACAGATTAGGAAGAGCATTACAATGCTGGATATGGCTTGATTATGGAGGGCGTCTGCACGCGAGGGAACATGAACACCCCAAACCACTAGTTCCAAGGAAACAGATTAAAGGTGTTCGCGGAAGGATTAATTTTTGGGGGGAAGAACTAATTCCACTTTATAAGGACGAGGCAAGAGTAGCAGTAGAAGAATTACTTGATATGGGTGTTGAAAGTATTTGTGTATGCTTACTTTGTTCCTATATGAATCCGGCTCATGAAAAACGTGTGAAAAGGATTGCAGAACGACTAATGAAGGAAAAAGGTAAAAAAATTCCAATAATATTATCTTGTGAGCATAATCCGGTTAGAGGTGAAACTCCTAGACTAAATGCTCTTATCATTGAACAATATGCTGCAGAACCATCAAGAAAATTGTTAGCTAAAATTGCCGAAACTTTTCAAGAAAAACAAGTTCCTGCACCTCTTAGGATTTTAACCACATATGGCGGAACTATTTCCCCATATCACAAACAACTCATCACAACCCTAGTATCAGGTCCTATCGGTGGAATGATAGGATGCAAATTCATAGCCAAGGAATATGGAATAAAGAACTTAGTATCCTCAGATGTAGGGGGTACCAGTTTCGATGTAGGTCTTATAATGGAAAATTACGTTCCTACTAAATGGGAGAGTTCTGTTGGAAAATTCATTTTAAACATACCCATGATAGGTTTAAACTCAATAGGTGCAGGTACTGGTATGTATGTGAGATATAATAAAGTTTCAGGAAGATTAGAATTTGGACCTGAAAGTGCAGGGTATCGTATCGGAGTGTGTAATGAGGCATCTGGAGTTGAAACAGTCACAATGACGGATTGTAGTTTAATTTTGGGATATCTTAATCCAGACTATTTTCTCGGAGGAAATATTCCATTAAATAAGAAACGAGCATATAAATATATCAAAGAACAGTTGGCAGACCCTTTTGGTTTAGACCCAGAAAGAACTGCACGAGGTGCACTTGATTTAATAGAGATTAACATGAAAAATCATCTTAATGGAATGATTCAAGGTCTTGGTTTCAGACCAGAGAACTATACCCTCATCTCCTTCGGAGGGGCGGGACCACTTCATGTGGCAGGATATGCTAAGGAGTTAAAGTTTCAAGATATTATGATACCAGAATGGGCAGCTGCGTTCTCAGCGTATGGTTGTGCATGTGCCGAACATTCTTACAGGCATGAAAAGTCTGTGGATTTATTGGTAGCTCCTGATGGGAGCATGAATGAAATTGTATCTATGATGCTCAACGCTACGTGGAGTGAATTAAAAAAGGATATAATAAAAGAGTTTGAAAAAGAGGATAGAGATCCTAGTGAAATGGAATTTATTCCCTCAGTTCGAATACAATATTTTGGCATGTTTGATGATTTAGAAATAAAGAGTTCATCTGACAATCTTAAAGCCGAAGATGTGTGGAAACTGGCAAGAAGTTATGATGATCTTTTCGAACAAATATTTCGAAGAGGTACAAAAAGTCCTAATCTTGGGTATCATATAACTAAAGCTGTAGCAACAGGGGTTGTTCCTGTACCTAAACCCACATTTCCAGATTACAAGTTGAGTGGAAAAGACCCGGACAAAGGAGCAAATAAAGGAAAAAGAAAAATATTCTGGGAATCTGATTGGCATAATGCTTCACTTTGGGAGATGAATTTACTCAATCCAGGAAATTTAATAGAAGGACCTGCAGTTATCGAGGCTCCAGCAACCACTTTACTGGTTCCACCGGGTTTTGAAGTTTTTCTTGATAAACATAGAATTTTTCATATGGAGGTGTAAAAAAATGAATAATAAACCAATTGGATGGAATGGAAAAACACTTATGAAAATGCTTGAAGAAAGTGAGAAATATCTAAAGGAAAAAAAATCTTATTATGGAATAGATAAATTAAAGTTAAAGGAAGAAAACCCTTTTAAATATGAACGAGCATTTGCAAGTCTTAGAGGTGCATTAGTTTCTGCTAGAGAAACTGCATTACATGTTGCCGCTTCACCTATTGTTAAAGAAATTGGTGAGCTCTGCTTTGCTTTATATACTCCAGAAGGTGATTCTATTGTTGTTTCAACTGGTATCTTGGTTCATGTTCATACAATGAGCGAAGCCGTAAAATTTATGGTAAAAGAAGATTATGAACAAGACCCCGGAATCAACCATGGTGATATTTTTCTAAATAACGACCCTGAATGCGGAAATGTGCATACAACAGATGTCCAGACTCTAATCCCGATATTCTGGAAGGAAGAGTTGATTGGCTGGGCGGGAGGTGTAACTCATCAAATCGATTCTGGAGGTATTACTCCCGGTCATGATTTAGTTTCAGCTATTCAACGTTTTGATGATGGGACCTATTATACTTGTAGAAAGATTGGCTCAAATGATAAAATCTGGAAAGATCACATGATAAATGCTCGAAGATCAGTTAGAACTCCATTTTATTGGGAGTTAGACGAAAAATGCAGATTAGCGGGAGATTTAATGATACGAGATGCAGTTCTAGCGTTTATAGAGCGAGAAGGAATTGAATATTATAAACAATTTATAAGAGAGGTAATAGAGGAGGGAAGAAGGATATTTCAAGAACGTGTGAAAGAACGACTGATACCTGGAAGGTATAGAGCTGCAGCCTTCTTTGATATACCTATGAAGGAAGAAGCCTGGCAACCTAGGGCAAAAATTGATAAGATCAGCAACAAACAATTAGAGATAATAATTAAGAATGATGGAAAAATGTTTATTTCATTTGATGGAGCAAGTGTTCC
>JAHLWH010000009.1 GCA_019058015.1 Promethearchaeota archaeon
AGATAAGGGATCTCCAAACGTGTCATACTCAATCTCGATATTATTAGCAATTATTTTAGGCATATTTATTCCCTTTTTAAATTACAACGGGTTATTATAAATTTTTATTAAATAAAAATTTCCTCTTATAAAATAAAATAAATTCTTTAAATGGAATCAAATAGTTCTTCCATAATAATAGTTATTCCTTTTCTTTTCAATAAAGCAGTCGCTACGCCATCGCCGTTAATAATTTTACCCGTAAAAGTGCCATCATATATTTTCCCACAGCCGCACGCTGGACTTTCCTGTTTAGCAATAAATTCCTTTACACCAAGCAATCTCATGATTTTTAAAACTTCATAAGCGCCCCGAATAAATTGTTCGGTAACGTCAGCACCTTCCTTATTAATAACTCGATATTGATTATCTAACACATCCTCACCCGAATGGCCCTGAATTTCTTGCGACTGTCGAGGAGTCGGCAAACCCCCTAACTGTTCAGGACAAACGGGTATCAAAATTTCCTTCTTTAATAAAGCTATAACATTTTCATTCTTTCGATCCTTACCGTCCCAAGCACATTTTATCCCCAATAAACACGCACTACATAGCTTCATTTTCCACTCATTTTTTCCTTTTATACCATTATTTAATCTATTATTATAAAAATTTTTGACTTCGAATATATTAAGCGGATGAAAATTATAAATTTAAGAGATATTTTTGAGAAAACTACTAAATTTGAATTAGTTCGAAAAAATTTAAATACTCTCATGTCGTATTGAGATTGAAGTTAAAAAACTTATCAATTAAACAACTTATAGGAATGTGATTTAATGAATATTGATTGGGCTTCAGTAGAGGCTAAACCAGATAAGTCTCATAAAGTTAACGGACAGGTTCTTTTAGATTTACGAGCGAAAGTTAATAGTTATGAAAAACAGTTGACAATCACCCGAACAGAGCTGGAAAAAACAACTAATGAATTAAATGCCACCAAGACAAAATTAACTACCACAGAAACTGACTTGAGCACAATTAAAGAGGAAAAAGAAAATATTGAAAAGAAATTTACAGAGCTTGAATCAACTTTACAATCAACTAAATCCAGTTTAGAAAGTGAATTAAATGATGGAAAAGCGAAAATTACTGAGTTAGAAGAAAAACTAAATACCTCTGCGGCAACCAACACTGAACTACAAAAAAAAATAGAAACCCTTGAATCTGAAATTCCCTCAAAACAAGAAAAAATTAATGAATTAACCAACACTTTAAGCGAAAAAGAAAGCCAATTAGAAGAATTAAAATCATTTCTTGCCGAAAAAGAAACGACATTGATTAAAACTACTGCTCAATTGGAAGAAATGAAGTCAAAATTGAGCGCATTTAAACTCCTTGAGATTAGCCCCGAGATTGGCCCCGTTGAAGCATTTCAGAGAGAAGAGAGAGTGGTATGCCCTATGTGTGGTGAAACTGCTATAAAAGAAATAGACGACAAATCTAAAGTCTTATATTATTCAGGAACTAAAGCTATTTACGCAAAGAAAAAAATTTGCAAAAAATGTGGATATGAATTTTAAAAAAAGAAAATTTAATAAAGTCTATAGAAAAACTAATTTCCCACCAACTAAGTCAACCCTTCCACACATAGGAACTATATGAATCTCTTATTTATTTGCAATCATAACAATTTCAGTAACTTCTTCAGTTGGTTGCGGCCTTATAAGTACGTCAGTCCATCTATCAGGAAAAGTGGGATTAATATTTCTTGAATAAGGAGTCTTCATAAAACCTTTATCTATAATTCTAAAAATTGTTGTAATGGAAAAAAAATTAAAAAGCATATTAATTTGATTTTCTTATTCTTACTATGCAATAAACAGGTTAAATAATAAATAATAATTCAATAAAATCTTAAAAATGAAGCAATTGGATACCTTAGGATTAGTAATTAAAGATGATTTATTGCGATTTTTAGAAAAAGAATTTAAAAGTAGCAAGCTTAACCTACTTCCTGAGAAATATAAGGGTGGAAAAATATTTTCTCATCCATTAATAGGCGTTGCTCAAGGTAATGATCCTATTTTTCAAAAGTTCAAAGAAATTGTAGGTCCGGAACATCTAACACCTCTAGAAATGTGGGTAGGAAGTGGTCAAGATCATTTACCAGCGTCTGACCTTTATGTAGTATCTATAGTGTTTCCTTTTGCTGATAAGATTCGCAGGGAAAGTAATAATCCAATTGTATTGCCTCGAATAACATTACCAGCCGAAACTTATTCTGTTGCTAGAAATTATGGTAATGTATTCAAAAGGGATATAATGAAGCAATCAATTAATTTTTTTAAGGAAAAAGGTTATAATGCCGTATCTGGGATGTCCTGTGATGCTTATTCAGTTGTTTTGAAAGGAAAATTTTATTCTACTTGGTCTGAAAGATATATTGCTTTTGCTGCGGGATTAGGAACCTTCGGTTTGCATGAAGGACTTATTACTGAAGTAGGGTGTAATATTCGATTAGCCTCAGTGGTTACTAATGCCCCAATTAAAATTTCTCGAAGAAAGAGTGATGAACCTTACTCAAATTGTTTATATTATGCAAAAGGAACTTGCAAAGAATGTGCGAAAAAGTGCCCTGCAAATGCGATTACAGAAAAAGGACATAATAAAACAAAATGTAATAAATATCGCTGGAAGGTTGCAAGAAAAATGATACCACGTCTTGGTTCAATTCTGAAGCCTGATTCCCGCCGTATTAACTGGAAATTAAAAGAAGATATTTTCCTTGTAGGTTGTGAATTTTGTCAATTTGGAGTCCTATGTACGGATAAAAATCCTATGGTCAGTGATTACTTGGACTTTGATTGAGATTATGAACTTTAATTTACTTTTCTTAAGAGCATAAAGAATAATTAATTTAGTAATGAAAAAATATTCTAAAGATAAAGAATAAATTTGTTAAGTAAATGGATAAGATTGCTAACCAATGAGAAGATCAAGGATTTCCTTCTTTTTTATTATGATTAGTATTTGCTTTATGTTAATTTCATTATTTCTCCACCCAAAATTAGAAGATGTTCCTGTTTACCCAGAATTTCCAGCAATTCCAGAATTTCAAGATGTATATCCAGAAGATGGTCCTCGTGTATTTACACTGAGATCTTGGCTATCTATTTATTTTTATATAATCATTTCAGGTTATATTATAATTCTTGCAATTAATGCTTACTATGTAGGGAAAGAGAAAAAACCAGATGCTGAATTTCGATGGATATTTAAAAATCCAGGACATCCACAAATTTATGGCGGATTTTTATTATTAATGGTCTCTTTAATTCCTATATTTCCTTTTACGGAATTTCCTGCCACTTATCAGGATATTGCTATTCTTTTAATTTTAGTTATCAGCGCCATTTTACTCATTTTAAGTGGAGTAATTTATAAAAAAACATCAATTCAGGAGTAACAATAATAATTTCACATTCCTCCTCATCTTTTAACATATTTTTAAGCTGAACAGTCACTGATAGGCTATAAAAACATTTTTGGCAATTATTAAAACTTTATAACGTTAAATGTATTATAATGGCATTGTTGAAGACCAATGCCATTAATTAATAAATCCAATTATAATAAATAAAGGTGGTAAAGATATTATGATATTTGTATCGTATTTTGAACTAAATCCCGACTTTGACATTTCTGAATTGGCCGAAATTGGACAAAAGATGATTTCGAAAAAACTTTATCCCGCCCCTGGAGTAAAACAACTTGCCTGGTATTTAACTCCTGGAGTTCGGGGAATAACCGTAACAGAAGCAGAAACAGCAGAAGATATCTCCAACAAAATAAACTTATGGAGCACACGAACCATTAATTGATAATTATCTAGTATTTTAATGAATAAGCGTCTAAAACAAACTCGACTGCCTTTTTACCATCTTCAAAATTAGGATTTTCTTGTTTTTTTTTTAATATGCATTTTATAAAATGATTAATAAGACTATGGTGAGGGACATCTCTGGACATTTTAGATTTAATAGCACTTTTAATGAGTGGATTATTTTTTAATTTTTTAGGAGTAAAAGAGAATAATTTCTTAGCAAATAAATCAATCTTGAGTGAGCCTTGTGTTCCAAATATTTCAATTATTTCTGAAGGTACATTACACCATGATACGCTAACGATCCCTAGAGCATCATTTTTGAATTGAAAAATTACATTACAATTATCCTCATAAGTTAAATTGATACATGATGTATTAAAATTAAAGCCATTAACTTTAACATAGTCATCGATTAAATATCGAAGTAAATCTATGCAATGCACTCCTAAATCTAATAGGACACCGCCTCCAGCCTTCTTGGTATCAAAAAACCATTTTTCATTTGAAGATGCTTTCCAAGATTTATATGGTCCGTAATGAGTAAGAAGATACCTTGTTAGGATAATTTTTCCTAATATATTATTTTTAATTATTTCCTTAATTAAAGGAAAAATCGAAATGTAACGTTTTTGAAATGCTGTAAAGAAAATTACTTTTTTATTCTTTAACCTATTCTCAACCTTGATTAGTTCTTCTCTTGAAATACATATTGGTTTTTCGCATAAGATATGAATATTATTTTCTATTGCTTCTAAAATCATTGGAGCATGCAAATAATTTGGAGTACAAATGCTAACAATATCAAGATCTTCTTTTCTCAACATTTCTTTCCAATTATCGCCTATATAAATTTTTGTGATTTGAAATTTTTCTGCAGCAGCTTTTGCATGCTCTTCAGTTCGAGAAGCTATCGCAACTATTTGACATTTATTGTTATTTTCAAATCCTAGTAAATGAGTATTACCTATTGCTCCTGCTCCAATTAATCCTACTTTTAACATTTTAACAATTCAAATTGATTTAAATTTCAATCTATAAGTGAAATTGATTGACAAGTTGAAGAAAGATATACTTTAATTAAAAGATTTTTAATCCTTCCTTATTAAATCGCTATTTTTAATAAAATAAATTTAATTCCTTTTTTAAATATGTAAAAACAAATGGAAAAAAATATTGTAAGAAACTATAAAATATCAATAATGATTTATTATCCTTCGCTTCTCTCTTCATGAATTTTTTGTGATTAAATTTTCTTCCGTAATAATATCAAACATATGAATTCTTTCATCATCAAAAACAAGATATAATTCATCACCGATTTCTAAATCTTCAGTGGGTTTAGTTATTGCGATTATGGTGTTTTCATTTACCCTATGATGGATAGATAATTCTCTACCCATTAATTCAATAATATCAACTTTTGCTTTGATTGAATTTTTAATATTTTCCTTTGAAATTGAAATATCTTCAGGTCGAATGCCTAAAATTACTTCCGTTGATTTTATTTTTTTTAATTTATCAAACCTATTCGATAGCTCATATGTTGAAAATCCTAGATCAACAAATAATTTTCCATCCTTTTCTATAAGTGTACCATCAAACATATTCATAGGGGGACTCCCAATAAACCCAGCGACAAAAATATTCTTTGGAGAATTGTAAATATTCTCTGGAGTATCTACCTGTTCTAAAAAGCCATTATTTAAAATAGCAATCCTATCACCAATCGACATAGCCTCTAATTGATCGTGAGTCACATACACAATGGTACCACCTAATCTTTTATGTAATCTCTTCAATTCAGCTCTAGCATAAACTCTCAATTTGGCGTCCAGGTTAGAGAGAGGTTCATCCATTAAGAAAACCTTAGGTTCTCTAACAATTGCTCGTGCTAATGCAACTCTTTGTCTTTGACCACCACTGAGTTGTTTTGGTTTTCTCTCTAAAAGTTGAGATATTCCAAGACGTTCCGCAACCTCCTTTACTCTTGTCTCAATTTCATGTTTGTGTTTCTTCCTAATCTCTAATGGGAAGGCTATATTTTTGAATACAGTCATGTGTGGATAAATAGCATAATCTTGAAACACCATGGCTACATTTCTTTCCTGTGGTCTTTCAAATTTATTGTGTTCCGCACATGTAACCATGTCATCTCCAAACCATACTTCTCCCTCATCTGGTTTTATTAGTCCTGCTATACATAAAAGAGTTGTAGTCTTTCCACATCCAGAGGGACCAAGTAATATGAATAATTCACCATCTTTTATCTCTAAATTTACATTTTCGACTGCTATAGTCTTGCCATACCTTTTCGATAAATTTTTTATTTTTACACTCGCCATTTTACATCACCCTTATCCTTTCACAGCTCCAGTCATAAATCCTTTTAGAAGATATTTTCCCAATATTAAATAGACGATTAAGGCAGGTAATGTATACCATAAAG
>JAHLWH010000102.1 GCA_019058015.1 Promethearchaeota archaeon
TCTCTCCCATTATAAATTGTGTCATTTAACTGATAAATTTAAATCTATATAAATCATATAATTTGCTCTTAAAAAAGTTATTAATTTTAAACAAATTAATTTTTAAAGACTTTAAATCTTTTAACTCTTTTTTCTCTTAAAGTTATAAGGGGTTAATAAGGTAAAGTGACTCCCATTTTAGAAGTGAATAATATATTATAAGATGTTATTATCATTTTTTTAAGTCTGCTAATATTTTTATACACTCTGCTCCAATCTTATTTTTTCTTCTACTCTCTTTTCTTCTTTAAGTTCTTTCTTCTCTTTATAAGTAAGATGTTTATCATAACGTTTAATATATAAATTCTCATATTTCTTTCTTAAATTCTCAACATCTTCTACATATCCAAGTATATTTTCTAAACCATCTTCAAAGAATCTATTCTTTTTATATTTTGTTGCAGGAACTCCAACATAAATCCATCCTTCTTCAAGTTCTTGTCCAACAGTTGTAACAGAATTTGCTGCTAACACGCTATTTTTTCTTATATGAGTACCAGGCATACATATTGCGTGTGCTCCAATTCTTACATTATCTTCAATAATTGTTTTTTTTATTATTAACAACTTTCCAACAATACAAGCGGATTGAACGATGCTACCTTGTCCTATAATTATATTTTTTCCAAATTCAATGAATTCACAATCTACCCACCCCTCGAATAACGAATTTGAAAATATTGTTTTAACTCCAAAGACTTTAAAACAAATATTATCAAGAAATGGAAACGGAAATTTGTGTGAAAGCCAAATTGGCCATTTCTTAATTGTATTTCTTAAACTCCAATAGCAATAATCTTTATCTGATGCGTCTCTAAGAAAAATGCCTTCTTTTGGTTTATGAATTGCATTTATAATAACTAATATTAATTTTGCAAAAAGAATAGATGTAAATATTGCAGTTATATACATCACAAAACAGAGAAGTGGGAAAAAAAAATAGAAGTATAATGGTCTTATTGCATCCCAAAACCATTGCCAATAAAACCAAAATTCTAGTAAAACCGAGATCATTGAAATCCAGATGAGAAATATATAAAAGATTATATATTTCTTTTTAACTAAAACAGTTGGGACAAATGGTCCAACCCGCATGCTTGTAGGTACTGACATTTTTTAACCCCTCAAATTACAAGTTATATTTTTCTTTCTTATCATCTTCAATATTAATTTCTTGTTCAACATTAATCGCTTCCTCCTCATCCACACTCCTTTTAGTCATATGTTTTATAAATGTAAACTTGTTTGGTTTTAATTTAATACATGGAATTCCAAAATAAATCCATTCTGATTCAAGCACTTGATTGTATATCGTAGAAGAAATAGCACCTAAAAGTGAATCTTTACCTGTAATTGTTCCTGGTGAAACACAAGCCATTCCTCCTATTACTGTGTAATCATCAAGAATAATTCGTTTAATAATTAAATATTTACCAACTATCATTGAACTCATAACAACTGAGCCCTGTCCAACCATTACTTTACGTCCTAAATTAATAAATTCAATATCAAACCAAGAATCTAGAAGATGACTTGAAAAATCCATTTTTACTCCAAACCATCTGAAAGTTATAATATCCATCCAAGGTAGAGGACATGCTCTCAATAACCATAAAATTAATTTTTTTAATTGAATTCGAAGACACCAAAACTCAAAATTCTTATCTCCTAATTCCGCTCTAAATACTCCCTCTCTGGGTTTGTGAATTAAATTAATAATAATTAAGAATAATTTACCAAAAAAAACACAACCAAAAATAAAAATGAAAAGCATGGACAATATAGCAATAGGTAGATATAAAATCGGAAAAAGCCAGAAAATCCAGTTCTCTTGAATTGAAGGGAGATTTTTAGTGTATTGATACCAGTATATCGCAACTAATATACCGCTAAACCAAAAAATCGGAATATATATTGCTAAAAACTTAATATCAACTCTGCTAATAGCACTACTTGTAGTAAAATCAATAATTAAATTATGCTTTTCATTATTTTCTGATATACTTAATTCATTATTTTCTCCTTCACTTGTATTATTATTAACTTCAATTATTTTAATAATACATCACTCTCCATTTTTTCCTTAAGTTTTTTTTGTCTAATTCTTAACTCTTTATCTTTTTCTAAATCTTCTTTAGAGATCTTTAAATAATCCATTATCTTTTTCGTGAAAATCTTGCGCATAGGTATTCCAAAATAATAATTATTCCCCTTGGTGGTTTGGTTTTTACCGGTAGAGCCTAAGGGCAATAAATAAGAGTTATCTTGGATATCACATCCAGGACCGACTATGTTAAATGCCGTACAAGTAACATTATCTCCAAGTTTTATTTCAAAATAAGGTATCCGACCAAATGTTCCCTCAACAGTGTGTGAACATATTGCTGAATTAACTCCAATATAACAATCTTCACCTACATCAATAAATTTATCACCAACAATTTCCTCTTCAATTGTTGTACCTTTTCCAATTTTATTTGATCCAACGAAATTATAATACCAATTCAGTAACCAAGGAAAAAGACCTTTAGTGAATACATATTTCCCATATTTAATTACAAATGAACGTATATGGTAATAGTTTAAAGTATCGCTAGGAATATTTCGTGGAATAATCCCATTCTTTGTTGGAGACTTCTTTTCAGTAAATCTCCAGCACCATCGAGTTAATAAACCTATAAAAAATAAATGAATTAAATAACAACTGATAATAATTAATGGCATTAATGTTAAAGCAAGTAAGGGGTTTAATTCTATAAAAAGAGAAACAAAATTTGTGGTCTGTAAAAAGTATGGTACAAAATATAGCAATATAAATAACATTAAAATTATACCAGGTAAGAAATATGATCCTAAATATATAAAAGCAAAAAATGTGAGATAAAAATGAAATTGAAGGTTAATTTCTTGTTTTTCTATTTCATCTTTATTATTGTTTGAAATCAAATCTTCACCGTTTTCAGCCATTTTTATTTCCTCTAAACTAAAATTAGATTATTTTTCATTTTTTTTCCAACAATATTAAAGACACAAAATAATCTTTATTTGTTATTTATAAAATTTTTAATTAAGAGTTTTTATTTAATATAATTATTTCTTTTTATAACCTATAATAAATTATAAATGTTCAATACAACAACCCGTTACCCCTCTGTGACTAAATGCAATTAGCTTCCTTATATCCATATATAATTCTTAACGATTTTTATATAAGAATATAAAAAAATATAATTTTTATATAAATTTAGATTTAAATTATCATGGAAAATAATAAAAAACAAGTTAATAAAATGGGAGAAAATTCGGAAAAAGAGCAAATAATTGAAGAGAAAGAACATATGGAAAAAAAAACCTTTTCCCTAAGAGTAAAGAAATATTTTAAAAAGTTATTTGATTTTTCCAATTATGATGTTAAAACAATAGTATATATAATAATCTTTATCTTCTTGTTTGGCATCTCATTGTATTTATTATATTATATTTACTTTGTCGACCAAACCTTTCTATATCGTTTGGTTATTGAATGGTTCGTTAATCCAATTTATCTACTAGCATTTTGGGGTATATTACTTTTTATTGCCATTATGGCTATTCAAGGTCTTTTAGTTCCTATTCCATCTGAAATTGTGCTTTTAGCTACTGGAATGATTTGGGGTTTGGTCGGAGGAGGAATAATGGGAATTATTGGATCAATGGCAGCGGCACTCTTATGTTTCTATATAAGCAGAAAAGGTGGAAGACCATTAGTTGAAAAGTTTATTGGAGAAAAGGCTTTATTTCTAGCGGATAATTTTATAGGGAAATATGGGATGGGAACAATTATAGTGGCAAGATTTCTGCCTTTTATCGCTTTTGATCCCATCAGTTATGGAGCAGGATTAGTCGATTTAGATGTGAAAAAATATTCAATAGGAACATTTATTGGCTCTATTCCCAGAGCTTTTTTCTACTCATGGCTTGGAAGTATTTTATTTCCTCCTGGAATGAGTTTTCCAATTAATTTAGAAGATATACCTCTTGAACAGTTAGAAGCCTATTCAGCTAATTTCAATTTTATTCTAATAATAATATTGGGTGTTTTAGTAATACTTTTTGGCATTTATTACCTATTCTCAATATATTTAGAGAGAAAAGCTAAGATAAAACGTGAGAATTCAAACGCATAAGAGTTAAGATAAATTTATAACAATAAAATTATATATTTTTATAAATCTCAAGAATATTATCTAAATATAATTAAAATACCTCCCAAAAATAGATTTTAAATTTTTTCAAGGAAAATACAACTAGTAATATAGGATGGATGTAAGAGAAAAAAGTAATAAACGCATTTTAAGGCGCTGGAAATTATATTGGGAAATTTCAGAAGTCGGTGCGATTGCTCGTCGATATTTTATTATGAACTTTACAGATGGTCTTTTAACAACGCTGGGAATTATAATCGGAATCTTTACTTTATATATAAGATATCAATCTCTATATTCAACAACTGATATCCTTATTTTACCTGGTATTGCTACAGCAATTGCTATGGGTGTTTCTGGTATCTCTGGATCTCTCCTTTCTGAAGAAGCTGAAAGAGCAAAAATCAATTACGACTTGAGAAAAGCGATGGCAATATATCATGAAGATGATGATTCAGAGAATGAAGAAAGTGATCTTGATAATCAAAATCAAATAAAAGAGGAAATATTGAAGCATATGATTGGGTTAAGCCGAAAAGCGAAAGAAACCTACATAAAAAAACAAATTGAGGTTGAATCAAACAAGAAATCTCATAAGAAAGAAAAGGATCTTAATGAGAAAGCAGAAGATTTTGCTTCACGTATTTTGGCTATTATTAATGGACTTTCTTCATTCTTAGGAGCATTACTAATGTTGACTCCATTTTTATTTAATCCCAATCTAATATATATACAATTCATAATTTCTTTTATCATAATAATTATCACTGTATTCCTCTTAGCTCAATATTTAGCCAGACTGTCTAAGGGATCAGTAATTAAATATTTTATTCATTTCTTATTAGCCATAATAATAACGATAATTTTGACACTAACAATTGGAACACTTACCTAAACTTATAATTCTGAAATTAACTTATCTCTTAATTTCTCCAATTGTGTATTAACCGCAAAATTTTCGATTCCCATATTATTAATTTTAAAATTCATCATAATAATTTCAGATTAAAATTATTTAAAATACTCTTATAACAGGAATCTTAAGTAAGTTGGTAATGATGTGTTTATATCCACCTATTCCTCTGGGATCAATCAAAACGATATATTTTTCATTATCAAATAGCGGTTCTATAACCATTTTGTAATTTTTGCCCATAATAATCAGTATTCTATCGTAATTCTCTTGAATGGCTTTGATTTCTCTTATATTTTATCTTTATATCATACGGTTTTCCGTTTTTAATGGTAACGAGGAGCTCCTTTCTTCCTTCTTAATTCTCTAAACTCATCAATTCTACTCAGCCAGTCTGCCAAATCAGAGTTTGGTTTATAATATCTGATTTCCTTATAATCTCTATATCGATATTTGGGTTCGAAATAATGTCGATCTTTATCCGAAAATAAATAATTGCCGAATACGAGAGAATCCTTTGCGTAATTATCGGAACTGACCAATGTTAGATGAGGGTGGGCGGCTTCAAACTGCCTTATTTTCACGTTCAGTCCGTAAAGAGTTTTATCCTCAAAGATTTTTGAGAACTTGATAAATAAAGGCTCATCCGGGGCATCCTCGCACCAATTATGGGAATTTTTAATCCTTAAAAATATACTTAAATTGGTAAAATATATTTATTTATATTTTTCTTCTTCAGTAAAAAAGGTCAAAAACACAAAAAAGGTCGAATTTCAAGCGATTTTGGAATTCATAATCAAATTATATTCATTTTTATCAATTTACCTAAATAAGAAAGTTTTTATTCTCTTTTCAATTAATTCTAATTAATTTTTACGATTAAAGCATAATTTACTTATAATATTGATTGTATGAAAACTGTTGGAATAGATATCGGCTCACTCTCAACTAAAATTGTTCTATTAGATGATAATAATAAAATCAAAAATTATAAAATAGCAAGATCCACTCATAATTTTCAAAAAATTGGTCATCAATTGTTTAATCAAATAATGTCTGAAGAAAATTTGCAGAGGAAAGATGTTTTTATTATGAGCACTGGTTATGGACGGCATACTATTGATATTGCTGATCAAAAGGTAACCGAAATCACGGCTCATGCGAAGGGTGTATTATACTTCTTTCCAGAGGCAACCTCTGTTATTGATATTGGGGGCCAAGATTCCAAAGCAATTTTAATATCTTCAAAAACTAAGAGCCCTATAGACTTTCAAATGAATGATAAGTGTGCAGCTGGCACAGGACGTTTCTTAGAGGTTATGGCAAATGCTTTAGAGGTACCTATAGAAAAATTAGGTGATTTAGCATTAAGATCAAAAAAACCGGAATCTATCTCATCAACTTGTACAGTATTTGCGGAGTCAGAAGTAATATCATTATTTGCACAAGGAGCTAAGAAAGAAGATATTGCAGCCGGCATACACAAATCTATCGCTAGGCGAGTAGCTTCTATGGCAAAAAGAATTAGTGTTAAGCCACAATTAATTTTTTGTGGCGGAGTAGCTAAAAACCCTGCAATGAAGGTCTTTTTGGAAAATGAGCTTGAATTTAAAATTAAAATTCCGCAATTTGGCAATAATTTGGATGCACCTCAAATAACAGGCGCATTAGGCGCAGCCTTAATTGCTCGGGAAAAAGTGTAAAGTAATAATTATTTTTTATTTTTTGCCAAATAAATCGCTTGGCTTCATTAAATGTGGTTCTTCTTCTTCTTTCTTCTTTTTCTTTTTCTTTTTCATACTATCTGGGACATACCCATAAATTTCACCCTCTTCTGCTTGTCCTGTCCCAGGAGGAGGTTTTAATTCTAGACCACTCTGTGAATAACTCATTCCAGCTGAAATCGGTTCTGCAACTGGTTGGGAAAAATCTATTGATACTTTTGGACCTTCTGTTGTAATCGCTTTTAATTCTCTCATAACATTCTCTAGATTCATTGATTGAACACTTTTATTCATAGTGTCCATTATTTCTTTTAATCTATGTGAGGTTTCACGTAATCCTTTTGGATTAATACCTGTTAATAAAGCATCCAAACTTGTTTCAATAGTTTTATTTAAATCCAATAAAGAGTTTTGAACTTTTTTCCAATGTTCATTCATTTGATTTGCAATTGCCTTTATCATTTTAACCGTTTCATTCATGAAAGCAACATGACTTTCATATCGCTCAGAATCTTTTGCTCTAAGATCAGAAATAATCATTATGAGTTTTCTTAGTTGTTCTTTATTTTCACTCATGATATAATAATTAAGTTTCTAATTTTTATATTTATAGCTAATTATTCATGTTTTCTCATAATTAGCTTTGATATTTATGTTTTTACTATGTGTCAGTATCTAAATTCTTCCAAATTTAAGATTTCTATTTCATTGTTTTTGTTAATGTGATCTGGCATTTTTGCAATAAGATAAGATTTTATTTAGCAAAAGCTTAATAAAAATCATAAAAAATCAATTCACTTTACTAATTATGTCTAAAAATAATTGAGAAAATTATGACTCTTGAAAAATTTGATTTAATTTATAAAGATAATAGGTGTAAGATAAAAGATAAAGAAAAAGTTCTTTTAAAATTAAAAGAAATTTTAGGAGATGAAAATGTTTCAACTAAAGATATCGATAAAATCGCTTACTCTAAAGATACTACACTGATTTCATTAAATTGGTCACTTCAAGGAAAATTAACGGCATTACCCGATTTTATTACGTGGCCCGAAAATAATAATCAAATAGTTCAAATCCTAAAGTTGGCAAATAAGGAAAAAATTCCCGTAACTCCTTTTGCAGAAGGTTCTGGAGTTGTAGGAGGAGCAATACCAGTATATGGCGGCATTATAATTGATATGAAAAGGTTTAACAAAGTGCTTAAGATTAATGATAAGGATTTAACTGTTACCGTTCAAGCTGGCATGAATGGGATGAACCTGGAGAGATATTTAAATTCTAAAGGTTATACATGTGGGCATATACCTCAATCAATTTATACTTCTTCTATTGGAGGATGGATTGCTCATAGAGCAGCAGGTCAATTTTCTACAAAATATGGAAAAATAGAAGACATGGTTTTAGGTTTGGAAGTAATATTGCCACAAGGTAAAATTATTGAATTAAAAACAATTGCAAGGGCTGCAACGGGTCCACAACTCGAAAAATTATTTATTGGTGCAGAAGGTACATTAGGGATAGTAACAAAAGCTACCTTGAAAATATGGCTTTACCCAGAAAAAAGGGCGTTAATCTCATATGCTTTTCCAAAAATAGAAGATTCTTTAGAAGCAGTCCGAAAAATTTTAAGAGAACAAATCTATCCAGCTGTTATTCGTATTTATGATAATTCCGAAACAAATAGACATTTTCCCGACATAAAGAAAGTAAAAGATAAAGTAATGGTGGTATTTGTATGTGAAGGCAATAAAAGACTCGTTGATTTGGAAGAAAAAATTACTAGGGAGAACTGCGAAAATAATAATGGCGTAGATTGTGGAGTAGAACCTGTTGAACATTGGTTTGAAAGTCGGTTCAATGTAAAAGAAACATCAATGTTTCCACCTTATAAACTTGTTGCGGACACAATTGAAGTTTCTGTGATGTGGGATCACGCTATTGATTTATATTACTCAGTTATTGAATCGATGAAAAAAGTCAGAGGTGTACTTCTAACAACAGCCCATGCATCTCATTTTTATCCTAATGGAGTTGGGTTTTATTTTACGTTTGGTGGTGCTCCAGTTGAAGGAAAATCAGATTTTGAGTTTTATAAAGCATGTTGGGATGCAGCAATGCAGGGTTGTATAAAAGTTGGCGGTTCAATTTCGCATCATCATGGAATTGGTATTAATAGGGCACATTGGATGGAAAAAGAATGGGGTGAAGCTTTATATACATTAAAAGAAATAAAGAAAACACTTGATCCTAATAATATTTTAAATCCGGGTAAAACATATACTTCCCCGGGAAAGGAGGTTTAAAATAATGGGTGTATTTGAGACTCTTAAAAAATACAAATGGATGATACCAATTATCACAAGCGCTGAACGTGATGTTAAAAGAACTGTGTTAAAAAATTTTAGGCTAAAAAAGAAAAATTTTTATCCTGAAGGCGAATACAAGGCTGATGTAAAAAATTTAATCAATTGTATGTTATGCCCAAATATGTGTAGATTTGATTGCAATTCACTCCAAGGAGCATTGAGTGAAAAGATGGCTCCAGCAAATAAAGCGCGTATAGGTTATTATCTCTCAGTCGGTAAGATTGACCCTTCTACTGAAGAAAATAAAGACTTTATTAATTTAATGTATGAATGCTGTAATTGCGAAAACTGTAAAATTTGGTGCCCATTCGATTTTTCAGTAGTTTCATTGCTTGAAACGGTTCGAGATGATATTAATGATAAAGGTTTGACTCCAAATTATATAAAAGAACAAATAGAAAAATTAAATAAAACTCATACTATAGAAGACACAAATATATTCAAGACTTATGAGGAGAAGGGCATTGTAAATATCGAATCTGATGGAAATGAAGATGTTTTTTATTATATTGGATGCGAAACGATGAAATTTCCAGAAGTTGTTAAAGCTAATCTTGAAATATTGAAGAAGGCTGGTATTAAATTCTCAACTAACTTAGATAAAAGATGGTGTTGTGGTGCCCCATTATTTAATACTCGACATTTGGATTTAGCGAAAGAATATGCCAAGCAAAATATTGATTTAATCACGAGTTCTGGTGCTAAATTAGTTGTTACTGATTGTCCAGGTTGTTCTGATACTTTACTTAATCGATATGAAAAGATTGGTATTAAATTAAAAGTAAAAGTGATTCATATCTTACAATTATTTAAACAATTAATTGAGGAAAATAAACTTATTTTTAAGAACCAAATTCCCGAAGAATTCAAAAACGTTGTCTATCACGATCCATGCTTGATGTCAAGAAATTTAAATGTTATTTCCGAACCAAGAGAAGTTTTGAAAAAAATTCCGGGATTAAACCTATTTGAGCCAATTTGTAATGAAAAATATACACATTGCTGTGGGTATAGTGGTACGCTCCATTGGGCAAATAATGATTTAGCGGAAAAAATCTCGCAAAATAGAGTCAATGAATTAATTGAAACAGGTGCAAATATAATCGTTACGGCTTGCCCACTTTGTGAATTAGGATTAGAAAAAGGAATTGACGAGAATAATAAAAAGA
>JAHLWH010000103.1 GCA_019058015.1 Promethearchaeota archaeon
GCTCCAGAGGGATTAAAACTAGTAGAAAAAGCTATAACTTCCTCCCGAGCAAGAGATGCAGGTTCAGGTTATAAATTGCAATTAGCGACTATAACAAAAGACGGGTTTAAGCAAAAAAAATAATTATTTTTGAATCTTTACATCTATTTGAATTATACCCTCTTTTAAAAATAAGAATCCATTCAGTTTTTTCTTTTTTCCATCAATAATTGTCCAAATTTGATGTTTAAATCTTAGATCTCCCCAATCATAAAGCATTCTCATATAATTAGAATCAACTCCACTTGGCATTGCAGAACCTGGATGAGAATGAAAAATGCTAATTAATCTTAAATTAAATTTTTTTGATGCTTCTTCAAAAATCTCGTTAAATTTTTCCAAATTATCCATTAAAAAAGCAACTGGAGAAGGTTTTGATGATTTTATGCACTCAAATTTTTTCACAGAATAGATGTATTGATATCTCTCTTCATTTTTTAACTCTTGAATATCCCCAAAAATCAAACCGCATGCTTCATTTGGTGAAGCATTCCTTGAACATTCCTGTAATTGAAAAAAAATTTTCTCTGGAATAATTATTTTGATATTTTTTTCGAATTTCATTTTATCTTTATAATCTTAGTATGATTTAATCCATATTAAAAAAGCTTAATGCAGAATTTATTGCAACTAATCTTGCAATTCTTTCTTCTATTATGTCTTTTTGATTTTTTTCGATATTTTCTTTAATCTCTATGCTACTTCCTCCAATAATAATAGTATCTTTATTCTGAAGGCTTAATTCTTTATATAAATAATCTTGAATATCTTCGGTAATTGAAAAATCATAGATAAAATTTGATTTATCTTTATATTCAGGTAATTTTAGTTGTTTATCCTCATATATTAAACAAGTTGCACCAATATTATTCACTTTAATGGTGCATTCATTTTTTCCAATCTTAATTTTTAAATCATCTACTAAATCTTTAATTTTTATGGATGCATCTCTCTGCGCCATTCCATCAGTCAATTTATTGAACACATCTTTTAGTTGAGCAATGTAAAAACTATGTCCAAATGCCATTTTTGATAAAATTATATTTCCCTTTCTAATACTTACAATTTTTTCCTTTATTTTTTTTAAAATATCCTTTCCCTCAACACTTAAAATATGACCTTTTCTCTGTGTTTTTTTATTAATCATATTATTCTCTTTTAATTTATTAAAAATTGATTTGGCCATACCTGATGAGATTAATAATTCTTCTTGTAGTTTATACCTCCCAAATCCTTTAAGATGTTCTTCAAATAGAAACAATGTAAGAACTAAGTGGACATATTTAAAATTGGGTTTTAGTGTTTTACTTTCATAAAATCTCTTAAATGATTCCAAGGATTTTTACACCTAGAATTATGAAGTATAAGTATTTTTAATATTCATAAAAACCTTATAAATTTGATTTTTTCTGCGTTTTCAAATAAATCATTTGAAGGAGCTTTTGTTAATCTTTTTAATTTCATCATTTGAGAATTGCAAAAATAAATCGATTCAAATTCAGACTTTTCGCTCTCTTTTTTGCCCGGAACTAGCATTAATCTTGCCGTCAATGGTTTTTCTAATGATAAACCTAAAGATGCAAGATCTAATAGTATGTAAAAAATCTCTCTCTCACTTATATCCCCTTGCAATGGTACACAATCAAGTCCGGTTCCACAAGTTGCAGAATAAAGTAATAATGAATCAATTGTATATTTTCCTTCATCCAACCTTTTGGATAAAATAGAATCTTCAAGAATTGGTTGCATGAATCCCGAGAAGCCAATTTTTTTAATATTTAAAGATTTGATAATATTCATTATCATTGAAACGGCAAAAAACGTACCTTGGGCACCAAAATATTCAATACCCATTTCTTCGATCACTTTACCGATACTTTTTAAATCTTCAGGAAATGGAGCAGGAGAAAAATCAATACCATGAAATAGAATATTGAATTTTTTCTCACAATTCTCACAAATATTTGAAATGTTCTTAAATATCTCTTCAAATTTATATTTGAGATTTTTTTGAAAATCATGCAAGCTATCTGAGTGCTGTAAGGTTGATACTACTTCATCGGCCATTTCTAATGCTATTGAGAATTTTGGTTTATCTGATAAGTGATAAGAAGCAGGGAAAAATGGTGTATCTTCTGGTACATTAACATTCACACAGAATTTATGAGAATTAAATGGTTTATTGACCGGGATTTGCTTTATTATACTCGCACAATCTTTTATTGAAAGAAGGTTAATTCCATATTTTTGAGAAGCAACTTGAATGGAAGTAAAAAGATTTTCATAATCTTCAAGAATCCTTGGAACATTTTTGAGAAATTTTTGCTCTATTAAACTATAATTCTCAAACTCATCAGCCAAAATAGTTAGACAAGCGACTAAGTCAATATTGACCTTTTTACAATGGGAAATTAATAATTCTATTCCTTTTCTAAGATTGTTCAAATTCTCATTGAAATTTGAGTTCTCTTTCAAAAAGGGATTTCCATCTTTTTGATATAAAGGTTGAGTACAAATCCTTGTAGTTTGTATTTCTATTCCAATTTTTTCGAATCTCTCTTTTAACTCATCTAATAATTCTTTAGAAGTCTGAAACTGAACATCTAAAACTGATTCTAAACTTTTAATTCCTGGAGGCTGATAAAAGGGAAATTGTAATCCAATCGTAATAGCTCTTATTTTCATCTATTTCTAAAACCAGTAAATGTTTTTTAAATTTACTGCGCCAGATTTAAAAATATGATATTATCTCCTCTTATTACAATCCGGCCAAGATTTTCATTCTCTTCTCTTATATTCCCATCATCATCCTGATACTCAAATATCTGAGTTGCTTCCTCCAAAAAAAGGTTTAAGTGCTCATCATAACCCTTCAATTTTGCACGAAAAAGTCTATTTTTTTTAACCTTTATTAGTATAACTTTATCAATACTACCTCTTAAAAAATCAAGGGGTTTATGTTGTTGGCGGCTGTGCATCCTTTTTAAATACCTATCTCTTTAAAAAAAATTTTAATCCTATTTTATTTTAAAATTATACTAATTAAAACCTTTTGTAAATTTATGGATCTTAAATAATATATAAAAAGAAGAATTGGTATAAAATTAGGTTTTAATAGAAAAAATTAACTTCTATAATAACTATTGATAAAATTAGTAATATAAAATGATTTATTGCACTGTAAAAAATTTAAAGAAAAAAATTTTGAGTAATAAGGCTATTAAAATTGACAGAAAATATTACTATAATATTTGCAACTTAGTAAAGCCAAATTAATATTGAATTTATTTAGTGAATAAATAAGGACCCGTCGCGAAGCCTGGATCTCGCACCACCCTCCTAAGATGATCTTCGGGGTAAGGTGGTTTACGGGGGTTCAAATCCCTCCGGGTCCGCTAAATTTTTATGAATTGTTGATACATTTATTTTTAAGTGAAATTTGCATGGTTGAGGAAAAATGAAACAAAATCCAGATAATATCGTTTCTGACCTCAACTAGGCTCCTCGCTTACTCTGATTCTTATGTCCTTGACTGCTCACCTATATTTCTCCGTTTCCAGTGCACGCGATTCATTAACAATAGATTAAGCTTGATAGCACCTGATTTTGGGCACTCAGCTACACAGCAACCACCATACCAGCACTCTCCTGGATAAAGCACGATAGGAGGTTTTCCCTCCTCTGGATTTGGTATTAATATGTCTACTTGACATACTTCTATACATTTATTGCACCCAACACAAATGTTTTGGTTAAAAGTTATTGGATTGGAAATCCCCGGTTCGGGAATTGCATATACCTTTTTTTTCATCAATCTCTTCTCCCTCTTATACATTCTCTATTATGAATCTCATAGTTTTCTCTTAAAGAGCCATAATAATCAATGGGTTTTTCACTAACCTCTACACTGTTATTCTCAAGTTTTACGGTAATAAACTTATGCAACTCAGGTGGGTCCATTTCCGGATAATCTGATCTTATAAAGTGTAAATGTTTTGAGCTGGCTTTTCGTGCTAAACAAGAATGAACAATTATTTCTGCATTGGTGAGTATATTTAGAACCTCCAGCGAGCGGATTAATTCATGCGGATTCCGAGCATATAACTTTGGTGCTTCATTTTCTTCCATATCTTTCAAAAGCTTTAATCCGATGTTCAAGAGTTTATTGCTCTTTATCGCGCCGCAATAGTTTTGCATAATTCTCGAAATATGCATATTCAATTCCTTCCATCCTATTCCATCACCTCGATTCACTGGTAAGTAAACACGAGTTCGTTCAGCCGCCACTTGTTGAGTGTCTATCATTGGTTCAGATACCCTCACTATATAATCAACAGCGTGTCTCCCGGCGTAATATCCTGTAGCAGCGGCATGACCATGACAATCTGAAGCAAACAACTGATCACCAGCAGCATAAAGCCCTTCAAGATTCGTTTTCAATTCCCAATCGTTTAATATTCCACCAGGGAGTCCAAAGAGTTGCCGTTCTTGTGGCAGGAAAGTAGCTGACATCCACCCTTCTCCATAACTTTGAAGTAGATCTTTATCAGGATCAAATCCAGCTTCTGTATAAGCTTGTAGTATTGGAATCTTTGTCTTTCCTTCTTGCCCTACCATCAAACCCCAGATTACCCTTCGCTCATATTCGGGCATACTAGGTAAATCGGCATAGAAAGGCAGTTTAAATCCACATTCTAAAAGCTTTTCAACCGGAAGAGTGTCTGGTCCCTGGTGTTCGTACAAATGGAAATCGGACTCCCCACCTCCCTTTAGGAA
>JAHLWH010000104.1 GCA_019058015.1 Promethearchaeota archaeon
CAATTATATTATATGCATTTGTAGAATTAAATTGAAAGTAATTGTTGTTATTAAAAAAATACATATTTGGTGGTTGTGATTTTCCAATTTGGAGCAGAAAAAAAGAAGTTAGAATAGTTGAGAAACTTAAAAACCATATTAAATAGACATGTTTATGATATGGCATTTTGTTAATTAGTAAAATTTTTAATATTCAATTCCAAGGCCGGCTTGTATTCCATATGTTGAGAAGTAATGTTTTATCATCTTCATTTCAGTTATGAGATCTGCTCTTTCTTTTATTTTGGGATGTATTTTTTGCCCACCGGTTAAAATTAATTCAACTTTTTCAGGTTTTTTTTCAATCAAATTCATAACGTCATCAATCTTGATTATATGCATTTCAAGAGCAACTCCAATTTCATCAAGTATCACGAGATCATAGTTATCGCTCATAATAATTTCTTCTGCATATTTAAGGGCTTTTTTACCTTCTTCGATATCAATTTTCTCCGGTTTCATTATTAGATCAATTCTTCCAAACTGGTGTATTTCAAAATTTTCAATTCCTTTAACGGCATTTAATTCTCCGTACTTTGTGTTTCCTTTCATAAATTGAATCATATTTACCTTAAATCCGTGTCCTGAAGCACGTAAACCAAGACCTAATGCAGCAGTAGTTTTTCCCTTTCCTCTACCAAAATATAATTGAATTAAACCCAATTTTGACCTTTTTTGAATAATTATCGACTCCTTTTTTTAATAATTAGAATAAATGCAAGTTATAATAATGCAAAATTATCTGTACTTTAAAAATTTTCAATGAAATTATTAAAATTGTCTTATATTTCCAAATTAACTCTTTAAAAATTAAATAGAATTTTAAAAGAAATAGAAATAGGATTTTAATTTTTATATTTAAATAATATTAAAAATTTCAATAATAAAAATCCGGAAGGTAAGAAAGGATTGGAATGCAAGAGGAAAAAGGAATTATAATTTAAGAATCAATTACCATTCAATATTAGCGGAGGAATAAATTATGGCAAAAAATCCATTATTTCCAATGCATCCCAATTTTTTTTTATAAAATTTCTTACATTATATCTATATCCCAATCTATATTTAAACTTTTCTCCAAAAAATATGAATGTTTGAAATGATTAGAGAATAAATTGTAATTATATTTCAAAATTAATTGAATTAAAATAGAGTATTTTTATATAAATTCAAATAAATAAAAGAAAAAAAGAAAATAATCCATAATTCTTAAGAAATTTAAAAATTTTTTTTTAAGTTTACTGCAGACAAAAATCGAAGCTTTTTTGAATTTTAAATTTGTTTTTATTTTGATTCATAATTTTCGATTTTTCGAGAAAATGGGTTGGTTTATTAACGCATTATTAATCCTTATTATTTTTCATAATTTAGAGGAAAATAAATTTTATATGATTTATGAAGAGAATTTAAATTATTTCTATAGAAAAAAGCAAATATTTTAGTTTCTTCTGTTATAGATATCTGATTTTTTATGTAACATTAAGTTGGAAAATAAATTAAAAAAGAATTGATTTAATTTATGTTATGATATCCACTTCTTTTCAGAAGTTTTTTTTATGAATTTTAGAGAATATACAAAGATTATAACTAAGAGTGTGAACGTTATAAAGCCAATAAGATAATACCAACGTCCAGCAAATCCACCTACTTCTACATACAAGTACCAGAAAATCCAGAATATTAATGCTCCCAACATTACAAAAAATATATCCCAAATACTATTTAGTATAGAATCACGGCGATTTTCAAATTTTTTACCTGTATACCAGAAAATTGTATTTTCAAATATTTCCCAGACAACTGCAACTGCCAATGTAAGAAGAAATACACCCCATAATTCAAAAAGTGGGGGAAGTCCATAATGTTGATATAAAGAATAACCCAAAGAAATAATCAACCATGCCATTACGCCCATTGCAACATGACCAATTGAATATGAATCTAATGGGGATACTCCTACTTGTGAGATATCTTGTGCAACTGAAGGTGCAGTTAAATCAGCATAGCAGAAAGGACATCCATTTAAGTTTTCACCTATTTCAGCCTCACAATGAGGACATTTCATAATTTAGAACTCACATATTTTTTATTGATATATTACTTTATTACGGGATTATTTAATTTAAATCATTGTTATTCAGTTTTATTGGATCCAACCTATTCCAAACATTAAAAAGATCATCAATATTCCCGAATAAAACGCTAAACAAGCAAGTATTTTCCGTATTATATTACCTTTAACTCGAGAGGTTAAATATACTCCAATTTGAGCACCAACAATTCCTCCTAATGTCCCAAAAATTGGCCATAACCATGAACTTGTGTAAGAGCCCAATAAGAGATGAACAACTAATCCAAACAATGGACTCATTATATTACCTAATTCACCTGTAGCAGCAGCTTCTTTTGGTTCTAAATCGAGAAGTATCATTGAAGTGGTATCAACAGTGCCACCACCTAAACCTACAAGCCCTGAAATTAATCCGCCAGAAAATGAACTAAAAGAGACAAAAGCAAAACTTTCAATACGAATTTTTTTTCCCTTAATTGTAGTTGTTGATTTTAATGCATCATTTGAATTCTTAGGCAATACATTTATAGATTCATTGTTTTTAGAGATATGCTGAGTACTCACTTCAATTTCCTTTCTCTTAAAGAGCAAGATACTCAAAATCATTATTACTGAGCCACAAAGACCAGCTAAAATATTGTTAGTTACTACTAAAGTAATAAGGCCGCCGACTATCACCCCTGGAACATCCCAAATACTATATAATAACGCTAATCGATAATTAACCAATTTTAATTTCATATACCTAATTGACGCGCTTATTACTGTCCCAGTCATAAAGAATAGTGAGATAACAATAGAATCTTTAACAGGAAATCCAAAAATAAATATAAAAGTAGGCTTAATTAGAATGCCACCGCCTAGACCCACCATTGAAGCGATAGTCCCTATACCGAGACCAAAAAAAATCGCAAGAAAAGCAAATTCGTCCCCAAGTGGCATTATAGCTGAATAAATTACTCAGAGTTAAAGAATTTTTGGATAAATTATTACTTTTAATCAAAAATTTGAAAAAAAGATTAATAGATCATTTTTCTATATTAATTGAGAGGAAATTTTTTTGGTAAATAATGTGAAATATAAAGAATTTTATGAACAACATAAAAATTTTTCATTGAGAACATTATCAGAATATTATCTATCTCCAGGTATAAGGTGTAAATTCGACTTACTTCTTAAAAATTTGGGATCAAAAAGGAAATTTACTAATGCTTTAGAAATTGGATGTTCTGGCGATTCATTTCTTTATTTTTATGAAATGATTATTCATAAATCATTTTTAGATATAGCTATAACTCCCTTAAAACAATATATTCCAAAAAATAGAAAATTGCAGAATAAACTTGATTATAAAATGCATCCAATTTGCGTTGATATGGTTCAGCTGCCATATCAAGCAAATCAATTTGATTTAATTATTGCTTTAGATGTGCTTGAACATATAAAAAATGATAAAGCTGCCATAAAAGAAATTAGTAGGGTTATAAAACCCAAAGGAATTGTAGTAATTACCGTACCTCACCGAAAAAAATATTATACTCAACAAGATTTAATTATTGGTCATTATCGTAGATATGAAATAAAGGAATTGAAAGATATGTTTGAAGTTAATGGCTTTAAAGAAATTAGAACTTTTGGAATTTACGGGCAATTGATGAAAATTTCTGAAATTCAAGCAGTAAATCCAGATAAAGTTGAAAAAAATTTAATTAAATTACGAACAAAATATAACGATAATCCAGTTTTTAGAAGTTTTTGGAAAAAGTTCATTAAATTCAGTTCGATTTTGATGAAAATAGATGCTACATATCGTCCTTTAAGAAGTGTAATGAATATATCTATGTTTTTCCAAAAAAACGATTAAAGCTTTATTCTAAAGATTAAAAAACCATAAAAGAAAAGAATCACTTAACGAGTTATGGACTATTATTGGTATACTATTCTTTTACTCTTTTTAATTGGAATTCTAATAGGCACAATTGCAATTTTATCAGGGATTGGGGGAGGTGTCATATCAGTCCCATTGATGACTATACTTTTTATGTTGAGTGAAGATATTGCAGTTGGAAGCTCAACGCTAATTATTCTTATTTCCTCAGGTTTTGGATTTATTTTACTCAAGAGACAAAAGAGGATAAACATAAAATTATGTTTAATATGTTCAATATTCACTATTATAGGAAGTTTAATCTCTACTATTTTATTTATCATATTTCCAATAGATAATTATCTATTGAGGTCGATTTTTGCGTGTGTAATGATTTATGTATCAATCAACTTAATATTCAGAAAAGATCCAGCAAACAAAAATAAAAATTCAAATGAAAGTGAAAATACAAGCGAGAGTTTTTCACTAGAGTTTAAAATTCATAAAAATATTTTAAAAAAAGGGATACCTTTATTTCTTTTAGCAGGATTTCTTGCAAATTTATTGGGAATTGGAGGAGGAATTGTTAATACACCAACTTTACACTATATATTTCAATTTCCAATCTATTATGCAACTGCTAATTCAACAGGTATTATCTTTTTTACTTCAATTTATAATGTAATAGTTAAAATAATGTTGGGAAAGGTTGATTTCATCATCGGAATTCTAATGGGGGCGGGAGGTCTAATTGGTGCATATTTTGGTGCAAAAATATCTCAAAAAATATCTCGAAAAAAACTAACAATAATTTTAGCAATTATTTTATTAATTGGTTCAATAAGAATGTTTTTTCCTTAGGAATAGAGTTTTCTATCTGAATACCATAAAGTACTAATAACATAATAGTTTAATTTCTAATTAAATATAAAAAGTGATGTAAATGTCCCGCAGGATTGATTTATTAAGACTTGATTACACTTTTTCGGTCATTGTTCCCCTTCTTATCGCAATTTTTATCAATAATTACCTAATTTGGAACCATATCGATATTATAGTAGGATTTGTAATGCTCGCAATTACGGGTAATACTTGGAATGATGTAGTGGATATGAGAGATCCTAATGAAATAGAAACACTTGAAAGAGTTGAGGGGTATCATTGGAAGGAAATATTTACAATAGGTTTAGTTACATTTGTTTTGGGCTTTACATTATTATTAAGGACATGTTTTGAAAAATGGATCAATGGAATCCTTCTTTTCGTAATAATCATCTTGGTTTTATTATACTGTGTAAAATATAAATCAGTTCCAATATTGAATCACATTTTACTCGGAGCTTCTCATATCATATTACCATATTTTATGATAAAAATAGACCATATTGGAATTCCCTTAACCGAACCACTTATGAGTGGAACTGAATGGTTTTTAATGTTTGCATTCTTTACTTTCGCAATAACTGGTCAATTTGTTCATGAGGTTATAGATGGGGATAGTATTACAAGATTTTCTTTAAAAACTCAGCAAAAAATAATCTGGGTTTCATCAATCATTACACTTATAGTAGCAGTCTGTACATTTATTGTCTATCCTGTTATCTATTTTATTCCATTTATTCTTTTCCCAATCGGAACATTGTATACATTTAGACATCCCACAAAATCAACAAAGGGTGTAAAAGATGTTGGTATTTTGATGGGGAATTTCCTTCTCATTTATTTTGTTACCCTAATTATTATGCAGATGAATGGGTTTGTTATTCTTCTATGAAATTTTCAAAATTTCTTTGAATAAATTATTTAGAAAAATCAAATCTTTAAAAAATTAATAGAACAATCTTTATTAAAAAGAATTTTATTATTGTTATCGTTAAAATGAAAAGAGAGTTTATTATAAGAGGGCAATTTCAGAAGAAGTTAAATAAAGAAATCACTCAATGTTTAACTTGTGAACATCAATGTAAGATATTTGATGGTAATTATGGAATATGTAAAACAAGAAAAAATATCAAAGGTGAGATTTTTTCCACTGTATATGGAAAAATATCATCTCTTTCTTACAACCCAATTGAAAAGAAACCATTTTTCCATTTTCATCCGGGAACCACTGCAATAACTATTGGAACCTTTAGTTGCAACTTTGAATGTTTTTGGTGTCAAAATTGGGATATTTCAAAACAAAGTCAAGACAATTTTAATTCAAAAAACCTTTTTATTTCTCCTGATGAATTAATTAAATTAGCAAAATCACGATCAAGTGAAGGCACTTCCATCTCTTTTAATGAACCAACACTATTATTTGAGTATTCTTTGGAAGTCTTTAAATTGGCTAAAAAGGAGGGGCTCTACAATACGTATGTTACTAATGGATATATGACAGAAAAGGTTCTTAGATCACTTGCTGAAAATGGTTTAGACGCATTAAATATAGATATTAAGGGAAATCAGGAATTTGTTAAGAAATATTGTAAAGCTGATGTTGAGAAAGTGTGGAGAAATGCAAAGTTAGCAAAAGATTTAGGAATGCATATAGAAATTACAACATTAGTAATCCCAGGGATGAATTCTGACCATGACACCTTCAAAGAGATTGCTGAAAGAATAAACAGAGATTTAGGTAATGAAACTCCTTGGCATATAAATCGGTTCCATCCTGCTTATAAATCACTCGAATATGGAGCAAGTAAAAAAACTCCAGTGAAAGTGCTCGAAAATGCATATGAAATAGGAAAAAAAGTTGGATTAAATTATGTTTATGTTGGAAATGTTCCTAGTCATAAATATGAAAATACTTATTGTCCAAATTGCGGGAAAATGGTTATTAAAAGATATGTATTTGATATAAATAAGTTAAATTTAACTAAAGATGGAAAATGTGCTAATTGCTATTATGATCTAAAAATTAAATTATGAAAAAATAGAGAAAATTTAATTAAACCTTTTTATGAACAAAGAATAGATTTATTTTACTGTTAGGATGTAAGACTGTATTTTTCTTGAATGAAAAAACTAAATTTAATATTACACATTTTCAGATTTTTTTCTCTTATTATCTTTTAATAGTGTATCAGCTGAGATAAATGAAGAACTAGTATCATAATGCTTTTCCCTCTTTTTTTTCCTTGTTTCATATTCAATTGGAGTTGATTTAAACCGAACTTTTGATTTTAAATAATATTTAGGATTTAACTCAGATACAAATTGTGATAATCTTGCTGTTTGTTTTCCCTTGAATCCAGAAATAACAGAAGGAGATATTAAAAATAACTGATCTTTTGCTCTAGTCATTGCTACATAAAATACTCTACGTTCTTCCTCTAAAGCATCCTCATCACCCACTACTCTATGAGACGGAAAATAATCTTCGGAGAGCATTGGAATAAAGACAATCCGCCATTCTAGACCTTTTGCACGATGAATAGTTGAAAGAATTAATGGTTTTTCGTCAGTTTTTTTAGAACCCAATAATGTAGTTCTTGAATCTAATTCGGATACATTCAAACTCATTTGTTCCAAAAATTGTTGGATTGTCTTAAAACCACCAGCATAAATACCAAGTTGCTTTAAATCATCTAAACGATCATACCAATCAGTATATTTAGATTTTAATGGATCTTCAAGTAATTCGGTAAGATTCAAGATTACTTCAGAAGGTTTATCTTCGCGGGAAAGGGCGATTAATTGTTTTATATGAACTCTAAGGTTTCTTAGACCATCTTTTGGAATTCTTTGTCCTTTCAATTTTCCGGAAAAAAATGTTTTATTTAATATGGCTTCGATGGGATGCTCAGTCTGTGATATGGCACTAAAAATTTTTGAACCAGAGGTTGTACCAAATCCAGGGATCATAGAAAATATTCGAGACCATGATAACTCATCATAAGGATTCTCAATTATTCGTAGGTGAGCAATCAAATCTTTGATATGCGCCCTTTCAAAAAATGATACACCTGATCGTACTTCATACGGTATATTTTTTGCTTGGAGTTCTAATTCAATCTTCATAGAATGAAACCCAGCACGATAAAGGACAGCCATTTCATGTAATTTAAAACTTTTTGAACGCAATGTCAAAATTTGGTTGGCAATGAATTTTGCTTGATCTTCATCGTCTCCCACATTAACTTGATAAGGCTTTACTCCATTACGTCGAGTGGTTCTCATATCTTTCTTATATTGCCTTTTATTGTATTGAATTGAATTATTTGCTAAATCAAGAATTTCAGGAATGCTGCGATAATTATAAGTGATTTTATAAACTTTACAATTACTTAACTTTTTTGAAAAATTTAAAATATTCTGAAAATTTGCTCCTCGGAATGCGTAAATACTTTGAGCGTCATCTCCAACAGCCATAATATTATGTTCAGAATTTTGTGAAGCTATTTTGTGAATGATATCATCTTGGATATGATTTGTGTCTTGATATTCGTCAACTAAAATATATTTTATATTTTTTGCAATTCGTTGAGCAAATGATCTTTCATCTAATAATAGATTCCAATAGACTAACAAATCATCGAAATCAACCAAATTATCTTTTGCTTTTTTCTTTTTGTATATCTCAAATGTATCATTTAATTTCGTGAGTATTTTATTACTATCAAATTGCGGATATTTCCAGAGTATAACTTCTTGAATAGATTTATTACAATTAATCGAATATGATAAGATTTTCTTACACATTTTTGAAGTTGGAAAGCGTTCTTCAATTTCTTTCACATTTATTTCATCAATTGCCAACTTCATAAGTGCATTTGCATCGGATTCATCCATTATTGTATAATTTGGTTTCAAGCTGAGTGTTTTGGTATATATTCGAATAAATCGATTGGCCATAGAATGAAAAGTTCCAGCCCATATTCCTTTCGGTCTTTTACCAAGTAATTTTTCTACACGCTTGATCATTTCTTTAGCTGCTTTATTAGTAAAGGTAACAAGCATAATTTCAGATGGGTGAACTCCATTTAATAATAATCTAGCAACAGAATAAACGATAGTTCTTGTCTTACCTGAACCCGCTCCAGCGATTACTAGCATTGGACCTTTAATATTATTTACTATCTCAAGCTGCTCCTCATTTAGTTCTTGTTCAAAATTTATTGTATTGTATTTTTTTATTAGTTCCTTACCATTTACAGAAGTATCTTCAACTTCTTCGTAAAATTCAAATATAAACTCTTCTGAAAGATCTTTAGAGTCCTTGTTTTTACTCATTTTTATTTTTAATTAATGCGAAATATTTTAATAAATTATTAGTCTGTGAAGATTTGTTAATCATATAATGTTTAATTTAATAAATAATTGGGTTTTATAAATATATTTGATAATAGGTGTTTAAAGATGACAATAGTTTCATTTTGGGGAGGTGTTGGGAAAATTGGAGGCAACAAAATTCTTATTTCTCCTGAGAATATAAATAAAAAGTCTATTCTACTTGATTTTGGAAAAGATTTTAGTAAGGAATACCTTGATACCTTCTTAAATCCTCGAAAATTCAATCTTATTGAGGATTATATAACTTTAGGGTTTATCCCGGAACCTAAACCAGGTACACCGTTTCATGGTCTTTATAGAGAGGATTTATATTATTTTAAGTATAAAGTAAGTGCTGCTACAAAAGTAAGAGAACTAGGAATAATTGAATCAGATAATAATAAATTTCTAAATATTCATATTCCTTGTAAAAATATTAAAGTTCTTGAGGCAAAATACTATGGAAATCCACAATTTGGCTACAATATTAGCATAGTATTCAGTATTGAGTATGGAGGGATACGAGAAAAAATAAATCTAACACAAAAACATTTAGATAAATTTATTACATTTTTTAAAATTGATGAAGACAATTTATTTACTCTTATATCGAAAGCGGGACTTGATGGTGCGGAGGAAATTAAGGAATCATTGAATATAATTATTAAAGCATTTGGAGATAAATTAACCAAAATAGACTGTAGTTTTTTTAATGAAAAATGGTATATTTTCAATATTTCAGGTGAAGTTAATAAACAAAAATATGATTATAAGCAAAATTATCAGCGTAATTATGAAATTTGGAATAAAAGATTTGGTTATGATCCTATAGGTGAGCCCCAAATTAGCCATGTGTTAATAACTCACTCTCACTCTGATCATGTTTCGGACATAAAGATAATAGATCCCCGGGTGATTAATGTTAGTAGTAAAATCTCTAAGGAATTTCTCGATCATTTTAAATTTATTCAGAGCGACACTTTTTCTGGAATTACTCAATATAAAGAAAATTTCATATTAGTTCCATACAGATCTGATGAAACAAAATTGAGGAGAGGATATAAAAAAGATATCGAAATGAAAGAGAGGAGCTTTATTACTTTAAATTCAAATGAAGAATTAACTTTGGATTATTTTTTAGGTGAAAAAAAAGTTACAGGGGCATTTAAAATAAAATTTCATGAAGTAGATCATTCTACCTCTGGAGCTGGAGCATATTTAATTGAAGATATTGAAAATAATAAACGTATAATATATACAGGAGATATTAGAATGCATGGCCCATCGAATCTAAAACAAAAAACATTAAATTTTATAGAGATTGGAAGAAGATTCGAGCCAGATGTTCTAATATGTGAAGGAACTAATATTAGTAGCTCAAGAGAGAAGGGAGAGGTTGAAAGTGAGGATATATTAGAAGAGAAAATAACCAAAATAATTGAAGAAACAAATGGTTTAGTTATGTTTGCTTGTTCCTTGAGAGATTTAAGTCGAATTAATTCATTTTTTAAAGCAGCTAAAAATAATAGAAGAAAATTAGCAATTATGCCAAATACTTATAAATTAATTGAAAGATTAAATTTCGCCCTAAAAGATAAGAAATATAACATAAAGGGAGATTATTCGAATATTCCACCTTTAGATAAGGATTTAGTTCCTTACCTCTCAAGGAAAGGTTGGGGACTATATGAGAAAGAAGATTATACATATTCTCCTGCAAGTAAAAATATGTTTGAAGAGGAAACAAAACAAGATTTTGAAATAAATAATCAAGTTAAGCTAATTATCATCGACGAAATCGCAAACAATCAAGAATTATACGTAATTTATTTACCTTTCTGGTCGCTTTTTAGTTTGATAGATTTACATCCCGTTCCAGGAAGTGTTTTCATTCATTCAAAATCGGAACCTTTTGAACCGGAAATGGAATTAGAACATGAAAAGCTAATGAACTGGTTGAAATTGGTCAAAATCGAAGAGAGAAACTTTTATCAAGTACATTGCTCCGGACATGCAAGAAAAAAAGATTTAGAATATATTATTAATCAAATTAAACCAAAAGTTGTTTTTCCAATTCACACACAATTTCCTAATTTATTTTTAACATTGAAACTAAATGATATAAAAACTATAATTCCAGAATATGGAAAAAAATATATTATATAATGAAATTTTTATTTCTTTTCTTTTTCGAGCGTTTCAATTTTTTCGATTTTTGCTTGGAATCTTGATAAAATAATTGTCGCAATCGTAATTGAGATTGCTCCTATAAAGAATAAGATGTAATTTTGAAAAGATTGCTGAAATATAAATAATCCTGCAATTAAAGGAACAATCAGATTTGTTGTATTTGATATAGGAAATACTAATACTGCTTTTCCTCTCTGTAATCCCGCTTGAACAAATGTATATCCAATTATATTAAAGATAATTAATCCCCACCAGCAAATAAATGCCCAAAGATGGTACATTTCGAACCAAAATATTCCAAAAAAAATTTCAAAAATTCCTAATAGAGGAATTGTAAAGAATTCACCACTATTTAATGTTAATACTAAAGCACCCGAGAGTATTGAACCAATCGAAGTTATTAACCCAGCAATTATCATTATTAAAACACTTTCAACACCTTTTCCTTTATTCCTTAAAGCAATAAAAAAAAGTCCTATTGAAGTCCCAATTAATAATAAGTTAAAAAGAATTAACGACAATGCAATGTTTAAAATATCTATAAAAATATCTGAGACTTGAGCAAAAGCAATCAGAATTATACCTCCAATCATTAATGTAAATGAAATAATTTCGATATATCCAATTTTTTCATTCAACTTTTTATGAGCAAAATAAACTAATATAATTAAACCAACACTCGTTATTGGTTGTGTAACAACAATTCCCACTAAATTCTGAGAAATGAGATATGGTAAATATCCTATAATACCTAAGAAGAATCCAATTGCCCAATCTCTATTTTTAAAAAAAGAAATAAATGATTTTACAACACTTTTTACTCCTTGATCAAAATTGATATCAGGTAATCCTTGTAAAAGTCCTTTCTTATTTAAAATAATAGAATAATTAAAACAAAAAGCTGCTATAATTGACAAAGTAATTCCTGAAAATATGGTGAAAGGGTCGATCATGATAATTGATAGGGTTGGAATGTTTAAAATATTTTATAAAAACTCTAAATGGAATAAAATTAAAAAATAGAAAATATTTTAAAATTAGCAAATAAAATATATTCAATGGAAAACAGAAGCGAAGAAAATAAAGTAGTAGAACAAAAGGAAAAAACAGTAGAATTACCAGTTTTAACATATTTTGGATTAAATATGCTTAGTTTTGTAATTCCACTTTATCCGTGTATGGGGCTCTTTCTTTTATACCTCTTCATAATGAATATATTATCGGTAGATATGATATGGATGTTTTTAATTATTCCTTCGTTGTTTTTATTGCTGCTTTATATTTATATCATTTTATTAATTGAATTTGCTGCAATTTTAGTTAGGAGATGGAATAAAAAAAGTCCCCCTCAAGAAGGAGTTTTTCCAAGAATGTTTATAGATAAAGAAACTCCTGAAACTCGTATAATTAAATATTATCATTTAAGAGGATTTATAATTAAATTTCCTGTATGGCTATCTGGGAAATCTCCATTTCCTTGGTTACTCAATAGGGCTTTAAGAAGAATAGGCCATAATAAAATTGGTAAAAATGTTATAATGGAAGATGTCTTTGTGGGATTAGAATTTACTGATATTCAAGATAATGTTTTTATGTATCCTTCAACGGCAGTGTCGTCTCATTCGGTCAATTCAATTTTTGGCTGGCTCAATATGTTTGTAGTTAAAATCAATGAAAATTCAGTAATTTATCCAGGAAATATTTCAGGATGTGGAGCTTTAATTGATAAAAATTATGTTATTTTTCCAAATACAGTAATTCACAAGCATTGGAAAGGGAAACCGAATGAGTTCCTTTATCAAGGATCCCCCGGGAAGCCACTTACTGGAACCTATAAGGGAATAGAAGAAATAGAAAAATAATGATTTTTTTATTTGCTATTTCGAAATGAGTTAATTTGGATTAAGTTTATTTTTCACATAAGTTATTAATTGATTACCCGAAAATGGCTTGACTAAATATCCGCAAGCACCCAATTTTTTAGCTTTTTGAATATCTTCATTAAAATTTTTTATTGTAAAACAAATCACAGGAATATTTTTAAAGCGATCGTCATTTTTTAAATCTTCTAACACAGAAAAACCAGATTTTTCTGGCATCATAATATCTAAGAGGATTAGATCAATATCATTGTATTTTTGTTCGATTATTTCTAATGCTTCTTTTCCATCATATGAAGGTATAACTTCGAAGTCATCATCCTCGAGAATCTTTTTTGTGAGCCTTACAGTATCGCGTTCATCATCAACAACAAGTATTTTTTTCATAATGATCCATAAACCTGCCTAAATTTGAGTAATAAAACATAAAAAATTAATTACTTACGTTTATCTTAGAAGTATAAGATATTTAAATATATTAGAAAATCTGGTTTTCTGTCTCAGTGTTTCAATGAAATTATATATTATTTTAAATTTCTTTTAATAATTTAATTAGGAGTCTAGGATTATCTGTAAAAATTCCATCTACTCCCATTTTAATATACTTTTTAAATGACATTTTTCTATTTACTGTCCATACGCTGAAGAAAATATTATTTTCATGAGCATAGTTAATCATTTCCTCATCAGCAAAAAAAAAATAAGGATGAATCGCATAAAATTTATGTCTAACTGCAAAATCAACTATTGCTTTCCGATATTTGGAGTCTAAAACCCAACCAGGCTTAGTTATTTGAAGTGATCCTGATTTTAAATTGGGATTTAATTGTTCGAATAACCCAGGTTGCGGCGAATGCAGTGAAGCTAATTTTATATCTGGATTTAAACCTTGTAATTTAATTAATTCTTCTAATCTAAATGAACTTACAAATACTAAATCCATTAAATCATACTTTTTTAGAAGACTATATAATGGCTCAATCAATCCAAGGGAACACATTTCTATTTGCAGCTTTGTATTTCCCCTCTTGAGATTGATGACTTCTTCCAGTGTAGGAATTTCAGCATCTATTGCTTCATTACCGCAATTTAATTTTTTTAATTCACTGAGTGTCATATCTTTAATTAATCCATCATAACCGGTAGTTCTTTTAGTATTTTCATCGTGCATTATGACAATTTCATTATCTTTGGTTAAATGAATATCAAATTCAATATAATCAGCCCCTATTTCTACAGCTTTAGAAAAGGCAATTAAAGTATTTTCTGGAGCTTCAGAACTTGCGCCTCTATGTGCCATAACCAACATGTTTAAAAATAAAGTAATTATTATTAAAAAATTTTTTAATTTGAAATAAAGATTGATCGTTCATTAATTTATAACGAATAACAAGTTTTATATACCGGATTTGCCATAGAAATTTTTTAGGTTATAAATTTTATGGTTAGTATTAGATAAATTTAAAAATAATTATTTATATAAAAAGCAAGTTAAATAATTTGTAAAAATAATAATTGTGGATAAAAAAAAGAATTTATAATAGAAGAAAATTGGTGGAGACAAGTGAAATTTTGCCCAAAGTGCAATAATATTTTGATTCCGATAAAAGGGAAAAACATTTTACTCTGTAGAGCATGTGATTATGAATATAAATTTACAAGCAAAGATGAATATAAAATAATTAAAAAAATCCAACATTCAGAGAGCGAAAAGGCTCCAATTGTCGTGGAGAAATCTGAAATGCATAAAAAAATCTCTGAAGATGATAGAAAAGCTTTTGAAGAATTCTTTGGGAAAATGGAGAATCCAACATACTAATTCGTGTCTCTAGGTTCAAGATTATTAATAGTTTATTTCTTCTTCATTTATTTAGCATAATTTTATTTCAATCTGAAATAAAAAGATTATTAAAATTATAAAATTTAATTCAAAATAATGAATATTTATTTTAATTAATTATTTTAACGATTTTAAATGTCAGAAGAAAAACCTAAAAGAATGAAAGGATTTGCAGGTATTGTATGGAAGCTAGTTGAGCCCTTGAATTCCATGGAAAAATTTAAAGAAGAATTTGCAGATGTTAAAGTTAAGATATTAGTTAATCCTAAAGATCAAAAACGTGCTGTTCTAATAAAAATTGATAAAGGTACTATAGATGTTGAAGATGTTAAAAACGACAAAGAAACCTTGAAAAATTTAAAATATGATGGCTTATTTGAAGCCCCTTTTAATCTATTAGCTAAGGTTTTTGAGGAGGGGTTGTCTACAGGCACTTTATTGAAAAAATGGATCACACGGAAAATAAAGTTGCGTGGATTGAAAAAATTGACAATATTTGGGAAACTTATGGCACTATAGAAATAAAATTTCAATTAATTAATATCTTTTAATAAAAATTCTTTTTATTTTTTAATTAGAAGTTATGTTTTAAATTTAAAAATAGACATCAAACTAATCATTTGATCACTAAGTTCCTGTTCATTTAATTTTAAAAAAGATTTTAGCATCACTTCTTTATCTTGAGAGGAAATATCTTCAAACAATTCTAAAAATTGTTGGATATAAATGTCTTTTTGGTTAGGATTATTATTAATTTGAGAAATGATTCTTTCAAAAATTTGTTCTTTTTCAAGTTTCATTATTGTCTTACTACTAATTTGAGTAAACTCTGAAAAGAAATCATTTTTTAGAAGGATATTATTGTAGATATCTTCAATCAACGCATCCTTAGAAGGAATGTCTAATTCATCCAAAGAATCAAAAAAATCAGAATATTGACTATTGATATTCTTAATTTTAGAAAGAATTAATTTGATTTTTTTCGAAATATTATTTTCCATTTGCTTAGAAATATAGTATTTTTCTAATATAATTTTTACTTACTATGCAAATTATCTATAGAAATATTTTTAAAAAAATCAAGAAAAAAGGAGAATTAAATTGGATATTTCCTATTTAATATAATCTAATGTTTCACCTAAGGCAAGCCTACATAAATCACTGAGTAAGTAATTTTTCAAACCGTTTCTTTGAACTTTTGAACCTAAAGATTCTTTGCACATTGGGCAATTATATACACATGCTTCTGCTCCATATTCCAACATATCATTAATATTTTTAGTTTGAGTTTCCCTGGTTAATTTCTTCTTGCCCAACATTAAAAAAGCACCTGCACAACATAATGCATTTTCTCTATCGTATTTTCGCGCCACTCTTTCAACCCCAATTAATTCACAAATTTTATCGATCCATTTATCGGTTTCTGGTATAAATCTATTAGAGCAATTCCGTTGATAAGCTATTTTTATCTTGAGTTTTTTAATTTCTGTTTCATGTTCTTTTAAGTAATTATAGAGATATTCAAAAAGGTGTATTGGTTTAAATGGTACCTCTATATTATTTCTTGGGCAATAAGATGCAAAAAAACCATAACATTCATCATGCCAGCATATAAGTTCTTTTACTCCATGCTTTTTTATGTTATCAATTATGATGGGAGCTCTCTCTTTTATAATGGAATCTCTTGCGATATGATGATACATTAAATTACAGTAGAAATCAGTACCACTAAGATATTGTAAATTGTCAAATAATTGTCCTTGCATTTCATTTTTACTTTGGTTTCTAAATGTACATTTACTAAATACGGGTTTGTTTGGATCAATTTCTTTAATTCTGACTTCATCATGAGGTGCAAATTGTTTAATTATTCTTTCAAGTAAAGTTGGATCAACATTTAATGAATTATATTTTTCTTGCAATTCCACAATCCTATCAAATGGTCTCGCATTTAATTCACAGTATTCTTGACATGCAAAACACGTTACACATTCACTTAAAATACGTGAATTTTCTCCATTAACCATTTTCATAATCTCAACTTTTGCATCTTCCTTACTTATATCAATAAATTGACACTTCATTAAACAACTCTGTGTATTACAACTTTTACATTTATCTCCTTCTAACATTTCCTAAATCACGCTACATTTCAATTTTTATAATTTTTATTTTGAATTTTTATGAATTTTAATTAATTTTAATTTAACTTAACTATTATTTAATAATTTGTACATTATATTAACTAAAAATAAATATAAATTAAAGGTAATAAGCAAAAATAATAAATAGTAATTATATTATTATCCTTTTGTGATTTATTATGAGTCTAAAAAATCCATTTACCGGTTTTAAAATTCGAATGGAAAAAATGCTATTTAAAGGAGAATTAGGAGAAAAAGCTTTATTTCTTGCAGTCGATCAAGGGTTTGAACATCGCTCAGATTTTACCATTCCAGAAGCGGCAAACCCGGATTATGTCATGACAGTTGCAGATAAAGCTGGAATCCCACTCATCTTACATAAAGGATTATATATTAGATATGCTGATCGTCATCCAAATCTCCCAATGGTAATAAAAATTAATGGAAAAACTGAATTATATAGTGATAATCGTGCTCCAAGAGGAGGTCTTGATTGTTCTGTTGATGAAGCTTTAGCTTTATGTCCAACATTATGTGCTGTTGGATATAGTCTTTATGTTGGAGGACAGGATGAGACGTCCCAATTAACTGAACTTGCAGATATCATAAGAGAGGCAAGAATTTTTCAGGTTCCAGTAATTGTGTGGGCTTATATAAGACAACATCCCCGCAAGAAAGATGAGGAAGGTTATTGGGAAAATGTAAGATATGGTGCAAGAGTTGCGTTTGAGCTTGGTGCAGATATGGTAAAACTTTATTATCCGGGAGGAGAGGATGGTCTTAAAAAGTTGAAAGAATATGCTCAAGGAATTTATTGTTTAATTGCAGGGGGGGCAAAATTGGATACTGTTGAACAGGCATATAAAACTGCAAGTGAAATTATTCATATTCTGGATGGAATGGCAATAGGTAGAAATATATTTCAAGATTCCAAACCAATAAACAAAGCTCTGGGATATAAAGCCATTTTTAAAGGAAAATCAGTAGAAGAAGCTCTCAGAATATATAATTCAGATAAAATTCCTGTTCTTTAATAAAATTAATTATTAATTTTTCTTTTTAATCTTTTAAGCAAATTTCGCTTCATTATTTATTTACCTAATTTTTCTCAAAATAAATAATTCCAAATCCTAATAGAATTATTGAAGATATAAAAATAAAAAAAAATCAAAATAACGATTATTGAAATATTAAATAGTTTCCATAAAAGAATTACTATTGAGCAGTTTGTTCTTTTTCAATTTCTTTAATTTGAGAATAAAGTTCCTTTATTTTGGTATTTAGATATTTTATTTTCGCTTTTTTATCAACTTGAATTTCTTTACTTTTTTCTTTTAATGCAGTGGCTTTTTCTCTTTCATTCGTTTTTATATCATTAGATAATTTTTTAACATTTTCTTTAGCATTTCCAAGTTTAGTTTTTACCTCATCTAAATGTTTTTGAGTATTTTTAATCTCTTCTTGTGCTATACTTAGTTGTCCCTTTAATTCTGAGATTATTGGATCAAAAGTAGAATTAATTTCAGACTCTGCAGCTGTAGTTTTGGTTAATGCCTCAGCTTCAACCTTACCTTTCTCACTTTCTCTTTCTGCTATTTTGTTTCTTAACTCCTCAATTGACATAGGATTATAGCCTGCATTTTTAATTTTAATATTACATTTTATGATTTATTTTAAAATGTTATGATAAGGAATTTATTGAATAATTTATATAAAATTATTTTGATTTAGGAGTATTCATTTATCACTTTATTTAAAAAAAAATTCGGAAAAAAAGCATTTTATATATAAAAAATAAGATAGAAAATAAAGAATATAATTTTAGGAAGATCATTCCTATGAATGCTAATCAATATGAAAAAACTCCAATTAAGTTTGTAATGATAATTCCAAGTTTCTTCAATATTGATGAAGATTATCAAAAACCTATTTATTATTATAATTTTCCTCTCGGACCATTGCAAATAATCGCTTTATTATTGGAGAGGAAATTAATAAAAGAAAAGATGCCAAAAATTATTGACATCCGACGTGAAGAAGAATTAAATCCTGATGGATATAAAATTTCCGAATATAAAAAAGATGAATTTAAAAAGTTTTTCAAGAAAATTATAAGTAAATATGATCTTCTTGAATATGAGTTTATTGCACTAAGTTGCTATACTTCTGCCGCATATTTACAAACAAGGTTGATAGCCTCTATTTTAAAGGAACTAAAACCAGACATCAAAATAATTGTTGGTGGATACCATCCTTCTGCAGTTCCAAATGATTTTTTATTTCAAAATTCACCGTTTGATTTTGTAATAAGAGGTGAAGGAGAAAGTTTTTTTTTAGATTTATTAAGGAATGGTAATATAATTAAAACTCCAAACCCGAGAGTTATAACACCTGAACCAATAGATATAAATTCCTTGCCATTCCCAGATTATCTTGGATATTTAGATATGTATGCCGATTTTAGCTCAAAAATGAATTTTGAACTTTTTGTATCAAGAGGTTGTCCCGGAAATTGTTACTTCTGTGGTAGTAATTTTAGATTTAGAAATTTAGAATATATTAAAGCAAAATTGTTTTTTACGGAACTATATAGTATTGCTCAAAAAAATGGCGTTAAAAGATTTAATTTCTCAGATCAATGTTTTAATGCACTAAAGTATAAATATAAATGGCTTGAATTAATAAAAAAGAACAAATTAAATGAGGATATGGAGTTCTCTTGTCAAGCGAGAATCGATTACTTTAGTAAAAAGATGTTAAAAAAATTTCAAGAAGCAAATATGGTTGTAGGATATGGTCTCGAGTCTGTTTCTAAAGAAATGTTGGTTAGAATGAATAAAATATCAATAAAAAATGTTAATTCTTATATAAAAAAAACTCATGAGATAATAGAATTTTACAAACAGCACGCTAAAGTAAGATGCAGATTAAATCTTTTAATAGGTTATCCAGGAGAGACGAGAGAGACATTTTTTGAAACTGTGAATTATATAAATAATGATTCAATTCATAGTTTGATTGATATAGGCCCAACACTTTATTCATTATACCCAAACTCATTTGTATATCAACATAAAAATGAATATGTTCAAAATTATGGAATTGAATTTATAGATGAATATTGGAAAATTAAAAATTTGAACCCATTAAAAAGTTCAGTGATAAGACCTTCAAGAGATTACTCCAAAGAAGATATGATCCTAGATTATTTCACTGAATATAATAAAATTCTATATTTAAATGAGAGAGGGGGCAAGTTACTTAATAAAATTCAAAATCAAAAATGGAGAACTTTCTTTAAATCATGGTATGATGAACTTCATTAAATTTGTAAGGGTAAAATAAAATATTCTTGGATTTCAAACTTCAAGGTAATTGTTTAATTCATTTTATTTATTCAATAAAGGCGGTTAGATGGTTATACAAAATAATAATAAACATTAAAAATTGAAAATTCATTTACAATATTGACTAACACGAATAATGTATATCAGTAAATAAACTCCTCAAATTTAATCAAAATTAAAAGCTAAAAAGTTCTTTAAAATGAAAGCAAAAGAGGAAATTCCATCAGAAATAAGTATAAAAATTGAAAGTAAAGATCTTGAAAGAATTGCAGAATTAGTTAAATCCGCAAATTATTGTTATGATTGCAATCGTTGTGTAAATGTGTGTCCAGTTTCTATATATGGACTTTTTTATCCAAGACAACTTGTTAGTGACTTTTCAAATTTTTCAATTGAAGAAACAATTAATAATTCTAATATTTGGAGTTGTTTAACTTGCGGACAATGCGTAGAGTATTGCCCGATGTCTAAAGAAAATGTCGGAGTAAATTTTTTTGATATTATTTTGAATCTTCGGAAGATCGCTACGGAATCTGAAAAATTGAAAGAGGAGAAATTGGAATATACAACGCATGGTAGGTTATATGCAAATTTACCTTATTTAATGGCAAATAATCAAATAGAATTCGAGAATAAACTCGGTTATTTGGATGATACAGGTTTAAAAGTGGCTAATAAGGGAGATATTGCATATTTCGTTGGTTGTATTCCATACATAGATAAGATATCCCCATGTAGAAGAGCGTGTCCAGCAGGTGTAGATATACAGGGTTATATCTCATTTATTAGAGAAGGAAAATTTCAAGAGTCGCTTGATTTAATAAGAAAGAGGATTCCCTTTCCGGGTGTGTGTGGACGAATTTGCCCTGCTCTTTGTGAAGATGTTTGTAATCGTGGGAATATAGATAAACCCGTTGCTATTAAAGCATTAAAAAGATTTGTTGCTGACTGGGAAATAAAAAATGCCCCTTTAAAGAATATTATACCACCTAAACAAACTAAAAAAAAAGTAGCAATCATTGGTTCAGGACCATCTGGTATGACCGCAGCATATTACCTTGCAAAAAAGGGATATAAACCAACGGTATTTGAAGCATCACCATTTAAAGGAGGAATGTTAAGATTTGGTGTTCCAGAATACCGTTTGCCCCAAAGAATCTTAGATTATGAAATTGAATATATTGAAAAGAGCGGTGTTGAAATTAAAACAAATACACCAATAGGACCAAAACTGACGTTTGAAGATTTAAAAAAAATGGGCTATGAAGCTATTTTTATTTCAATAGGGCTTCAATATAGCAGAAGAATGAGAATAGGGGGAGATGATCTTAAAAATGTTATCGGAGGTATAGAATATCTTAAAAATTATAAATTATCAGATAAAACCTCAAAAAAATTTGAAGTGAAAGTTAAAGATAAAATAGTTGGAGTTGTAGGTGGCGGAAATGTTGCTATGGACGCCGCAAGAACTTCTGTGAGATTAGGTGCTAAAAAAGTAATTCTCATTTATCGACGATCAGAAAAAGAAATGCCCGCATCGAAAGAAGAGATTGAAATGGCAAAAGAAGAGAATATTGAATTTCAATTTTTAACTAATCCAGTAAGAATTTTAGGGGATAAAAATGGTAATATTTCTGAAGTTGAATGTATCCGGATGAAACTTGGAGAACCTGATAGTTCAGGTAGAAAAAGACCTATTCCTATTGAAGGTTCTGAAATCAAAATGAAAGTTAATGTTTTAATACTTGCAATAGGTCAGGCAGCTGACCATGAACCTGTATTAGCTGCTGAACATAAATTAGCAATTGATAAAAGAGGTAGTATTCAAATCGATAAATTAATTTTAGAGACAAATATTCCTGGTGTTTTTGCTGGAGGAGATATAATAGGTGGTGAGGGAATAGTCATTAGAGCAATAGCGAATGGATACGAAGCAGCCATTTCAATTGATCGATATCTCAGAGGTGTTGATCTAAAAGAAGATAGGTTCTTTAGAGAAGATTTAAGACCCGCTGCTCTACCTAAAAAACAAATTGAAGTCTCCCAAAGAAGAGAGATGCCAATAATTCCAGTAGAAGAAAGAATAAAATCTTTTAATGAATGTGAAATTGGACTTTCGGAAGAAGACGCAATTCAAGAAGCTCATAGATGTGTTTTATGTAATATGTGTTCTAATTGTGATTTACCTCATGATTTATTACAAGAATCGCTTGAAAAGGGGCAGAAATTTAAATGTGTTTATGGAAAACAATCATTTTATGATTCTGCTGATAAAATAGATTATTTAAGAGTTCCAAAAACTGTAATAGGTATTTTAAATCAAAATGGAATAATTCCTGTAGTTTTAGAGGATGAAAAATGTTGCGGACATGATAATTATTGGACAGGTGATATGGATACTTTCGAAAAACTTGCAAAACATAATGTGCATTTATTTAAAAATGCTGGAGTAAAAACTATAATTTGTAATTGCGCAGAAGGATATTATATGTGGAAATTTGTATATAAAGATCTTTTTAAAGAAAATAATGATTTTAATTTTGAAGTCTATCATATTAGTGAATATATTCTAAAAGAAGGATTATTAGATAATTTAAAACTCCCTAATTCTGATAAAATTTTAGTTACTTACCATGATCCTTGTAGACTTGGAAGAATGAGTAAAGTTTATGATGCTCCCCGTGAAATATTGAATAAAATTCCATTTGTCGAATTAGTAGAAATGAAAAACAATAAAGAGGATGCTCTTTGTTGCGGTGTCGCTGCTAATTTGTCTTGCAATATTTACTCAAAAAAAATACAAGGCGAGAGAATTAATCAAGCTATTGAAACTGGCGCAAAATATATGATTCTTAATTGCCCAAAATGTTTAACTCACTTTAATTGCTATTTACATGAAAATCCAGCAATAGATTTTAAAGTTATGTGTTTAATCACTTTCCTTGGTATGCTATATCGTTATTAATTATTTCTCTATTTTCCTTTCTTAATATATCCTATTAATTAACAGTTTGCAAGAAAATATCTGATTTTACCATATAATTAACAAATTAGTCTTTTGTAAAAATTAATTTAATTTAATAATGATTAACAATAAATCTTAATTATTATATATTTCAAATGTAAATTATTATCATACGACATTCTTCTATAGAGAAATGTCTAAGTTAATAACATTTGTAAAGAAAGTAAAAAAAAGTGTAGAAATATGACTTTAGAAGGATATACACAAGAAAGAGTTAATATTCATTTAGATACGGGCAAAATTGAAAGGGGCTCAATTTCGGAAGAATTTTGCATTAACTGGATTGGTGGATACGGTTTTGGCGCAAAGGTATTGTGGGATGAATTAAAACCTGGTACTGATCCATTAAGTCCTGATAATATTTTAGTATGGGCAATTGGACCATATCCCGGAACTTTTCTACCCACAAGTTCTAAATATGGACTTTTTGCTAAATCCCCCCTTACTGGACTTTTCGGTATGGCAATATCTTCAGGAAGCATTGCCCAACAAGCAAGAAGAGCTGGTCACAACTTAATTGTATTTTATGGTAAAGCAGAAGAACCTGTATATATCATGTTTGATGATGGAGATATCCAAATTCTCCCATGTAAGGAGATTGATCTATGGGGAAAGGGTGCTTGGACATCTGATGAGATATTGAAGGAACATTTTCATGACTCAAGACTCTCTGTAGCTGGAATTGGACCAGCAGGAGAAAAACTTTCTAAAATTGCATGTGTTACAAATGATAGAAACAGACAAGCAGGAAGAACTGGAATGGGTTGCGTGATGGGGTCAAAAAATCTTAAAGCTATATGTTTTAGAGGAACTAAAAGCATTAAAGTTGCAGACCCAAAAAAGTTTTATGAATTAGGAAAAGATTTCGTTAAGCGCTCAATTGGAACAGCTACTTCTAAATATAGAGAATATGGGACACCAAGTGGATTGGTTTCATACAATGACATGGGAATGCTTGGAAATTACAATTTTAGAGAAGGTTATTTTGATAAAATGGATAAATTCTCAGGACAGTGGCTTGATGAAAATTTAGTTGTGAAAAAAGTTGCGTGTAGTCAATGCCCAGTGGCATGTGATCATTTAGCAAGGGTTCCTAAGGATCATCCTCTATGGGCAGGAGCAGTTGGAAGTATGGATATCGAAAATATATACTCATTAGGGTCAAACTGTGGTCATAATGATTGGTACGCGATAATTAAAGCCATAACACTTTGTGATGACTTAGGAATGGATACTATTTCAGCTGGAACAACAGTAGCTTTTGGCATGGAATGTTTTGAAAAAGGAATCATCAAAAAAGAAGATGTTGGATACGATCTATCATTTGGAAATGGAGAAGCAGTAGTAAAAATGATTGAAGAAATGGGAAATAGAAGTAGTAAAATCGGTGATATTCTTTCCGATGGAAGTCGTGTTGCCGCTCAAAAACTTGGAGGAGATGCAATGAAATATTCTATGCAAGTTAAAGGTCTTGAATTCCCAATGTTCGATATTCATGGTATGTCAAGTTTTGCTGTAGGAGTAAGCGTCTCAATAAGAGGAGCATGCCACTTGCGAAATGCAGCATATGGATTGGACGCTAAAGGGAAATTCGATCGTTTTACATATGACAAACCATTAGAACGAGGTAAAGCAATTAAAGCTGTTGAAGATGAATACGCCGTAATCGATTCTCTTATAATTTGTAAATTCACCAGAGGCATATATGCAGATAAACAAGACCATTGTGATATCTATAAAACTGTAACTGGATATGATATGACTCCAGAAAAATTAATGCTTGATGGCGAAGCAATCCTTAATTTATCAAAGTGTTTCAATATCAGAGCAGGCGCAACTAAAGCGGATGATTACCCACCCGAAAGATTCTTTACTGAAGCACCAACAAGAGGTCCAGCAAAAGGTGTTACACTTAAAAAAGCAGGATATACTAAGGTTTTGGAAGGATATTATGAAGCAAGGGGTTGGGATAAAGAAGGCGTACCTACTGATGAAACACTAAAACGATTGGGGTTAGATTTTGTAATTGGAAAACTAAAAGGAGGTAAAAAATAATGCCAAGACATGAATTTATTGTTGTTGATCCAGATAAATGTATTGGTTGCGAACTTTGTGAAACAGTTTGTTCATTTGTGCATGATGGTGAATTTAACCCACTTCATTCCAGAATTAAGAGAGTTCGTATTGAACCGATAATCAATATTTCTCTATCTTGCCAGAAATGCGAGGACCCTGATTGTGTCAATGCTTGCCCACAAAAAGCATTAGAAAAGAGCGAGAAAAATGGATCAATTTTAGTTGATGAAGATAAATGCACTGGTTGTGCTTTTTGTATTCGTGCTTGCCCTTTTGGAGCAGTGTCTATGAGTACCGAAACTGGGAAAGTTTTAATTTGTGATTTATGTGAATCTATTGAATATGAAGAGCCACAATGTATAGAATTTTGTTCTAGAGAAGCTATTTCCTTAAAGACTGTTGATCAAGTGGGAGATGAAAAACGTATCGATGCCGTTAAAAGACTTTTAACAGAAATGCTAGCAGAGTCAAAATAATTTTTTATCTTTATTTTTTTTCTTATTCTTTTATTTTGAAATTGATTAGATAAGAATTTTTCTTTAATAAAAAACTGATATCAAAATCTTATCGTTTTTAAAAATTAAAATAAAAAAATTTGAATTAAATTAAAAGCTAAGAATTTTAGAAAAATTTCAATATAATGTTTTAGTGAAATTTAATAAATTTCATCTTCTCCTCTTTTTTTGGCTTCCTCATCCTTTAAATCCTTTCGAAGTACCTTTCCTACTAATGTTTCAGGCAGTTCTTTTCTAAATTGGATGATTTTAGGGACTTTATACGGAGATAGACTTTGCCTGCAGAATTCTCTTATTTCATTCACCAATTCATCACTTTCCTTATAACCATCTTTTAACACAACATAGGCTTTTACCTTTTCACTACCTGGATTGTCTGGATTAGGTATTCCTATAGTAGCGGCGTTTGCAATGGCTTCATGTTCAAATAGGATATCTTCAACTTCTCTTGGGTACACTTTAAATCCACTAACGATGATCATATCTTTCTTTCTGTCTACTATATAAAAGTATCCCTCCTCGTCCATTTTTCCTATATCTCCAGTTAAAAGCCAATCACCTTTTTTTTGATTAGCCGTTTCCTCAGGTTTATTCCAATATCCTTTCATAATTTGAGGTCCTTTCATCATTATCTCTCCCGATTCACCTATAGGCATAATCTTAGTATAATCATCAACATCTACAATTTTAACTTCGGTATCAGGAATCGGAAGCCCAACGGAACCAATTTTTCTTGTTCCTTGTATCGGATTAACATGTGTTACAGGCGAGGTTTCAGTCAATCCGTATCCTTCAATTATCTTGCCTCCCGTTCTTTCTTCAAACTCTTTAAGAACTTCGGGTGGCATAGGTGCAGCACCTGTATTGCAGATTCTGATAGATTTTAGATCTTTAGCATAATCTTCCAGGTCATCTCGTTCTAATAAACGCATGTACATTGTTGGTACGCCAGGAAACATTGCTGGTTTAGTTGATCGAATTATTTCAAATAAAGATTTCTCATCACGAGGGTCAGGATTTAAAGCGATAGTACTAGCATTATATATTAGAGAATTCATACAAACAGTCATTCCATAAATATGGAATAACGGTAAATTGGTGAGTGCCGTATCTTTCCCCCTTTGTATCTCCGAAGACATCCATGCATTAGTAGCAACACAATTCGATACAAGGTTATAATGTGTAAGCATTGCACCTTTAGGTAAACCAGTTGTTCCTCCAGTATATTGGAGCACACAAATATCCTCTTTAGCATTAGTCTCAAATTTTGGTAAGTTTGGCTTTGTATCATTTATTAATCTTACAAATTGTATAGTTCCAGCTATTTCTGGTGGATTTCTCGGAGCGTTTGGAATATAATCCATTGCATTAGTAATAATTACATGCCTAAGTCGTGTTCTATCTCTAATTTTATTAATTTTATCAAGTTGTCCATCCCATGCAATAATTATTTCTGCACCAGAATCATTTAATTGGTATGCCAATTCAGGTTCTGTATGGAGAACGCTACATGCTGTGACGATTCCACCTGCTTTTTGGATACCATAAAAACTAAAGAGAAATTGAGGAAAATTTGGAATCATAATCGCAACAATATCACCTTTCTTTACACCTAAATCAACGAGAGCTGTAGCAAGTCTATCAGCAATATCTTTAAATTCATTATAAGTTATTTTTCTCTTCATAAACCAAATTGCGGTTTTTCGTCCGAAATCTTTAGTGGCATCATCAAGAAATTTATAAATATTATACTCCGGGTAATCTATTTGAGAAGGGACATCTTTATCATAAAACTTTAACCATGGCTTCTTTGCATATGGGTTTTCACTCATTTTTTAAGTTTTACCTCTTATACTGTTATTTTATTTTAATGATAGGTATTAATTTAATATTTAATTAAAGACAAATAAATAGTTTTACTTATATAAAAAAACAATAAAAAATGAATACATCTATATTTTATTTAAAATCAATAATTTTTTTTATTTTTCTGTAATATTATCAAGCGCATTTAAAGCAGATTCACTCACATAGTCGAATTTATCATGTTCTAAATTTTTTAATCCGGTGATAACTTCTTGATTATCAACACCAATTTTTCCTAAGGCTTCAGAAGCTCTCCATCTAACATCAGGTTTCTTATCTTTTAATGACTCAATTAAAGCAGGAACTATTTTAGCAGCAAATAGACCAATATTCCCTAGAGAAAGTGCCGCTTCTCGTCTTACTATACTTTTTGAATCATTTAAAGCTTCTTGTAGAGCAATTATAGCATCTTCTGAATTTAGACCTATTCTTCCTAATGCTCTTGAAGCTTCTACCCGAACTGAACTTTTCGAATCCTTAAATGATTCAATCAAACTTGGGATTGCAGCTGTTGCATTAATACCCATTCCCCCAATTGCAGAAATAATAAGAATTCTCATTTCCTTATTTGCTACTTTAAGTTCTTTGATTAAAGTAGAAATTGCTTCTTTACCGATACTACGAAGTGCATCAGCAGCTTTTCCACGAACATATTCAACCTTGTCATGTAGTAAAAATGATAATTTTTCAAGTATTTCGGGATTAGCAAGTTTTAATTCTCCTAAAGCCTCAATTGCGCCCTTTCTAACGATAGGGTTTTTAGAATTTATAACTTCCAAAATGGCTGGAACTGATTCTTCCCCTATCATTGCAAGGGTATCAATAACTCGATATCGTACCCTCCAATCTGGATCTTCAAGTGCCACTATAAGAGATGGAATTGCTCTTGTAGAACCTTCACCAATCCTGCTTATTGCATGAGCAGAGGCATTTCTAACAGCCCAACCTATATCTTTTAGGCTATTCATTAAGTCGGGAATAGCATTATAGGCATCAGGACCTATTTTTCCAAGTGATTTAGCGGCTTCTGTTCGAATTTCTTCATTTTCATCATTTAGACTATTCATCAAATTAGATATTGATTCTTGACTAGCGAAACCTATTTTTCCAAGAGAAATCACAACTTCTTTTCGAATCGACATTTCTTTATTATTAATATACCTACATAACTCGGGGATGGCATCTTTTGCTGGAGCTCCTATTTTTCCTAATGATCGCGCAACTTCACGACATATACTCCAATCGTCATCTGCTAAACATTCCGCTAGATTGGATACTCCCAAGGTGGCTTTTTGACCAACTTCACCTAGTGCTAATACAGCATTAAATCGAATTGATCTAATCTCACTTTTTAAATATCTGATTATATCATTTATAACAGATGGATCTTTTTCAACCCGTGCAACCACCAAATCAACTTTAGCATCTCTTAACAATTTTTCTATAGGTGCTGACATTTTTAACCTCCTTATATTCCCAAATAAACCTTTTTTATTCGTGGTTCTCTTTCAAGTTCTTCTTTAGTACCTCTAATTTCGATTTTTCCTTCTTCAAGAACATAAATATTCTCGCTTACAGCCATAGCTAATACTGCGTCTTGTTCAATTAATAAAGTGGTTGTACCTTCATGTTTTATTTTTTTAATAGCTTCGAAAATCTTTGTTTTTACTTTTGGAGCCAATCCTAAAGAAGGTTCATCCATTAAAAGAAGCTTTGGATTAGCCATCAATGCGCGACCTATTGCAAGCATTTGTTGTTCTCCCCCACTGAGGGTTCCTGCTCGCTGTTTTTGACGTTCTTTAAGACGTGGGAATATTTCGAATATAAAATTTAGTAGTTCATGATATTTTTTCTTATCTTTAAGTGAATAAGCTCCCATTTCAAGGTTTTCAAGAACGGACATATCATAAAATAATCTTCGACGCTCTGGACAATGAGCTATACCCTTTCTAGCAATCTGATAAGCTTCCAACTCATCAATCCTTTCACCCAGAAATATAACTTTCCCCCTATCAGGTTCCTCTAAACGGGATATTACTCGGAGCAGAGTTGATTTTCCTGCACCATTTGGCCCAATAACAGCATCTAATGATCCTTCTTCAACTGTTAAGTTAATTTCTTCAAGGGCTTTTGCTTTATCATAATAATGGTAAATTTTTCTCATCTCAAGCAAATACACCACCTCTACCTAAATATGCTTCAAGTACAAGTTTATGATTGGCAACCTCCTGAGGGGGCCCATCAGTGATGACTTTGCCTTGATGCATAGCAATCACTCTTGGAACTAAATTCATTAATTCGCGTAATACATGCCCTGTAATAAAAATTGTAACACCTTCATTACTTAATCGTCTTATTAACGCATGTATATGTTCCTGTTCTTCATAAGAGAGACCACTGAATGGTTCATCAAGAAGAAGTATCTGGGGATTAGTACCTGCAGCTTTACCAATCTCAAGTCTTCTCAAATCACCGTGAGGTAATATAACTGGTGGGAACCTAGCTTTATCTATAAGTCCCACTTCGGAAAGAATTCTACTCGCATACTGATCAATTCCTACTTTCTCAGCAGCCTTCTTACCTCTCGGTGAAAGACATGCAACAGAAACATTATCAAGCACTGACATATAATGAAATGATCTAACTAACTGAAATGTTCTCACAAGACCCAAATTTACAATTTGGAAAGGTTTTAACCCAGTAATATCCATCCCATCAAATCTGATTGAGCCCGCGTTAGGTTTTTCAAATCCAGAAATTAAATTAAAAACAGTAGTTTTGCCAGCACCATTTGGACCAATAAGCCCTATAAATTCTCCTCGTTGTATTTCAAAACTGAAGTCGTTAACAGCTGTTAATCCACCAAACTTTTTTGTTAAATTTTTAACTTCCAAAATTACTCCCATTTTCTAAATCAACATTTTCTTTTTTTTTTATATATATATACCTTTTATCTTCCTAATAAGAAATCATAAAATTCTCTAAGATGTTCCAAGGCTGGCTTTAATATTCCTTGTTCAGCAAAACGGATCATAATTACTAAGATGATAGCAGAAATTAATGTTGGAAAAAACAGAAAAACTGTACCCCACATTCCCAAAGGTTTAAATAATTCATTTAGTATAACCCAATAGACAAAAGCTCCCAAAACAGAACCAGATATTGTAGCGAGCCCACCTAATGCTACCATAACAATTGCATAAAATGAGTAGAGAGCTAGAAAAACCGAAGGATTTACAGCTCTTGAATTCAACGAAAAAAGTGAGCCAGCAATCCCAGCAAAAAAACCACTAATCATAAATGCAATTAATTTATATTTCGTTGTATTGATACCTGAGGCATCCGCAGCTGATTCATCATCACGGATTGCTTTAAATATAGTTCCAATATTTGATTTAATAATAATGATTAAAATAACAAAAGAGATTATCATAATAATCAAAATGTAGAGGAAAGTTATAATAAGGTCTTCTGACATTGCGGGAAGTCCTGAGATTCCTTCTGTGCTTCCAAGAATGTCCTTTAATTCCCCCGACATAAATAAATTAAACAAAATTAAACTAAATGCCATGGTTCCTAATGCTAAATATGGTCCTTTTAACCTAAGACAGGGAATGCCAACAATCAAACCAACTAATACAGCCACAACAGCCCCAATGATCATAGAAAAAAACCAAGGTAATCCAGCCATTTTAACAAAAGCTGCTGCGACATAAGCCCCTACTCCGAAAAAAACGGAATGCCCAAAACTGGTCTGTCCCGTAAATCCCGCCAAGAGATCCCAACTGGCAGCAAAAATTGAAAAAATCAAGAAAGAAATTAAAATAGTTGTAATGTAATCATCCATAGTAATAAGTGGAATAAGAATCGTGCCAATTATACATAATATAGTTAAGCTTCCTCTGAAAGTAAAAATCCACTCTTTAAAACTTTTTACTTGATGAGGAATTTCTTTATATAAATTTCTAGTCGCTCTTGGTATCCCTAGAAAAAAATTTTTAGAACCCGATACAGCATCAGAAAGTTTCCTTCTAATTTTTTTAGGCAATTTTTTATTATACCTCCTTCTTTCCAAGCAAACCTTGAGGTCTAACTAAAAGCATAACTACGATAACTAAAAGTGGAAATACTGTAGCTAAAGTTGGACTAATAAAAACACTGCAAAACGTTTTTGCATACCCCATAATAAAGGCTCCAAGGACACATCCTGAGGTACTTCCCATACCTCCAAAAACAGTAACTGCAAAAGCGCTTAATAGAAAACCCCATCCCATATCAACTGTTATAGCAGAAGTGGGAGCATATAAAATTGCAGCCATACCTGCAAGAAGAGCAGAGATCATAATAGTTATCATAAGGATTCTATCTGCATTAATGCCCATAAGCAACGCTGCTTCACGATCTTGGGAAACAGCACGAATTGATTTTCCTATCTTTGTTTTGCTAATAAATAATCCAATCAAAGATACAAGAATTAAAGATCCAATTATTACAAAAATGAACTGAATTGGGAACGTAACTCCTAAAAACTCTATGCTACCGAAAATAAAAGGAGAAATATAATGTGGTTTTATTCCAGCTATTACTTTTACAAACTCCTGCATGAAAACGGCAAATGCAAATGTAACAATCACAACTCCTATGTGAGAGCCTTGTAAAGGTTTTATCAGAGCTAGATAAATAACACCTCCTACACTTATTGCAATAATTAATGAGAGTATTATACTAATTATAAGATTAATAAATAAAACCCTAGAGGTTATGTAAAATACATAACAAGTAATTAAATAAAATGCACCGTGTCCTAAATTCAAAACACCACCTACACCATAAACCAAAGAAAAACCTAAAGCAAGCAGTGCTAATACTGACCCTTGCACTGTTCCAAAAATTAATACATTCTCAATTTGAAATATCATATCAATTCATGCTCATTTAATCGTTATTTATGGTAAAATTTGATATTATTTTTATTACTTTTTATTTAACTTAAAGCTTTAAAAACGTTTTCTTTTTCTGATTCAAGAATTTATTATAATTTATTGACATTATTTAGAAATTCTTTTACACACATTTGTTTATTTTTCTTAATAACACTCTTTTTTTTCATAAGAATTATTTTAAATCGTTAAATAAATAATTTTAAGGATATCAAAAATAAGTGAAACAATAAATTGTAATAGATAATAAAATTTCATTTCTTTTGAGATCAGCTAATTCTTTTTAATTTTTAAGCATAAATTCTGATTTTGAGATAGATAAATTAATAAAAATGGGTAAAAAGAATAGTTGATATTATTAATTTAAAAAAAAAAATAGAGTTAAATTTGTCTTTCTTGTTAAATTTAATCGTTGATACCCCAAGATGGATATGTTATAGGTGCTGTTACAATAGAGTCTGGATAAAGAGCACCAGCAGTTGTTATGACCTCCTTTACTCCGCCCGCTTGCCATTGCACGAATAATCCGGTGCCATATGGCCAACCTGCCATTACATCATGAGATTCTGTAAATGCAAATTTGAGTGTCGACACTGAAGTTGTACTTGGATTTTCAGGAGTAATTGTCTCCAATTGAGCCACAAGGTCATCAGAATCAATGGAATCACATGCTTCAATCACGTCTTTCATCATATATATGCTGTCATAGGAACCTACGGCGATATAAAGAGGTGATTCACCAAAATGATCTATCCAATTATCCCAAAACGCAATTGAAGTTGGTGTTTTATTGGTACGAGCTAATGTTTGCATTACTATTTCGTGTTCGCAACCGCCATTTGTATCAAACCAGTAAGAATCCAACTGTGCTTGAACATTAATACCAGCAATAAGACATTTTGCTTCAATTTGTGCATATTGAGTGGATAAAGTAATCCCTGTCGTTCCAGATATTATGGGAAGAACTACTTGAGCTCCAAGATCTTGAATACCTTGCCACATTGTGGCGTAATCTTCTGATGTAGCTGTGATTGAATAAGGTATATCATCCAAAATCTCCCAACCGAAATAAGGTAAGTAAGTCTTTAGAACGCCATCCATTGGAAGTGTCCAGTCAAGATCCTCTCTAACAATCACAACTTTATTAATTGGTTTACCTAATTCTGCCGTCATGATTCCACCAAGTACAGCAAAAAGAGTAATAATTTGTCCTCCTAAGATTGAGGAGTTAGTAGGCATCGTTCGGAACATATATTTATATGTGTCGTAGTCATCAATAACCTGTTGGCAGAAAATATCTGTAGATGCACCAGTATTAATAAAGAGAATTTTTTCATCCATTACTATTTCTTGGTATGCTAATAACGACTCCGTTCTGAATCCACCAATGATAAAGTGGGGTTCATGTTGTGTCATCATTTTCGTTGCGGCAGTTGTTCCCTTGGTTATATCGAGCTGGGCGTCGGATTCAAAGGTATCCTCAGCTACAAGTCCAAAATAATACGTGTCAGTGCCGATTTTAAAGCCACCTTCTGTATTTATCTCATCTGCTGCCAAATAACATCCATACCATGCACCTTCGCCTTGTATATCAGTTAATGAGCCCAGAACTCCGATTTTAATTATTCGATCACTCGCAACATCAGCTGGAGCTCCAGGAGTAACAAGAATACCCGTTTGTACTGCTCCATATTTAGGTGCCAAAAAAATTATTCCGAGTGGAATACCTACACCAGCGATAATAGCAATTATAACAACGACAATAATTATATTTCTAGTTTTTGTTTCCATATTTCATATCACTTTTTTAAAAATTTTTTATTGTTATATCGATTTAATATTCATTTTATCTCTATTTAAATATTATCACATTTTTATTAAAAAAACATATTTTTGTTTGAAATTCATCAACAAATTTTATCATTTATGAGGATATAAAAATATTCAATCAAATTTTTGTAAAAATGCAGAGATATTTAGGAGATTGATCAATTTTATGATAGAAATCCCACTAAGTTCCCAATAATAATTTCCATTTGTTAGAAGCGAGATTTCCTAAAATTGAAGAAAATATAAAAAGAAAAATTTTAATAAATTAATTATTAGATTCATTAATCAAATAGCCGATACAAATCTTTAGTGCATTTGTGAGTGCAATCTTATTTACTATTTCTATATTATCTGTGGGTTGATGATAGAAAGACAAAAATTTGCTGAAATCCATTGATGCAAAAGTTGCTGCCTTAATTTTAACTTTAGAAAATGCAGTTGCGTCAGTTCCCCCACTAATTTGTCCTATAAGTTTCTCTATAAAACCAGAACCAAATGGTTTAATATTAAGATCAACCAGATCAGCGGATTTATTTATTTTTTGCACTACTTCTGGTGAATGTCTCGTTCTTGTTGTAGGTTCATATTCTATTATATAAAATTTTTCATCACTCTGAATGCCGTCCATGTTTATTATTTCTGCATTTCTTTTTTTTAATTCTTCAAAATGACGTGCTACATAGCGATAAGCACCCCTTAAGCCAGCTTCCTCGCATCCAAATGAGATTAAACGAATTTCTGTGTTATTAGGAATAATTTGTTTATGAATTTTAAGATATTTTCCGAGACCTAATATAACAGCAACAGCACTAAGATTATCAATAGCTCCTGGTACTTTATTCGCTTTTTCGCCACTTGATACGAAAAGAAATAACCCAATAAAAGCAGGGATGCCAATTATAAAGAGAATAACTGTAAAATTATAAAATAACGCATATTCCAAGTTAAAAAATATTATGATAAATATAATTATTGAAACTATTATCCATATAAACAATACACTCAATCCCAAAAAAATAATAATTACATACCCAAACTTTAAATATCGTAAAAGGTTAAATTGTAGAGCACTATCGAGGTGTCCTGAAAAAATAATAATTTTTTTAAATTCTCCTTTTGCTTTAATCTTTCCTACGACGTTTTGCGAATCCTTTTCTTTAAATAATTTATCTATAAACTCTCGATAATTAAAAAATTCGTTCCAAAGTATCAAGAATGCAAAGATATTAAGAATCACAGCGATAGTAATTACTAATATACGTGAGAGCAAATTTGGTGCAATAAATGGCATTAATAAAAAGTTTAAAATTGAGATGCTAATTAGTAAAATGTCAATCCTTATCCACCCCAAAAAAGCCCGTGGGTGACACTTAAATGGTTCAACATTAACTTCATCACAAGTCTTTTCAAGTTCTTTTTTAATATAATCGGCTGCTTGTGCTTCTGCAGGACTACATGGCATTCTTGGTCCAAATTTATCTATAATATCTTTTATAACATTATACATATATTCGGAATCATCATTTGAAATTTCAACTTTCATTATTATCGCAATAATTATGACTATTAAAAGATAATTAGATTTTCTTTAATAAAAGAGTTTAAGGTTATTTTTAATTTCCCTTGTTTTTAATTAAAATTTAATTCTATTTAACTATTTTTGCTATATAGCAATAGAATATGGGTGTAACCCCACACCCTCTATCCCATCCGCAGAAACTGCATTTGGGACTACTTTTTTAATTATATTATACCCTGCATTCACATCAGCATTGATAAGAATTCCTTTTTTGCTCTTAAAAAGACCTCTGTTTACTCGCCTTCCCATATATTTTTTATGCCTTTTGATGGGTTCCTTATCCAAAAAACTGCATTTGGAAGTAAAAGACTCCCCATCGATAATAATATCAATACCAAATAATTCTGATTTATATTTAATTTGACTTATTAATTTAAAAAAAGGTATTTGAACGAACTTCTGATTATTAATCCTTCCAATGTTCACTTTCTGCTTCCATGCTCTATTATAACTGATTATTATTGTTCCGAAATTGTTTTCAATACAATAATTGATAACTTCTCTTGAAATCTTATGAAATATATCGTTTATTTTGTTGTTACGTTTTGCTGTAATCTTTTGCAATCTGTTAGTCTCAGACTTAATTCCTTGTTTATCCTTAATTGATTTTAATTCTGCAATTCTTTTATTATAGAATTGATTTACGGATTTCACAATACTGCCTTTAATAATAGTGGGTTTTAACCCAACATTATTTACAATAGTTACAATATTGCTTATTCCTAAATCAATTCCTATAAACCTATCCTTATTTAAATTTAAATTATCTATTTCTTTCAAATATATAATCTCTAAATTATAAAATAATCCTTTAGGAATTATTCTTACTTGATGTAATTGGTTTCTTATTCTAGTTTTAATTGGAGATAAATTTACTTTTTCAGGAAAATGTAGATAACCATTTTTAATCCTACATTGTTGATTCGTGAAAATAATAATAAACTCACCATTTTTCTTCTTATATTTCGGGGGCTTAGGCCTCCCTTGATATTTTTTTGGATGTTCCTTCCATTCTTTTATGGAATTAAAGAATGATTTCCAATTCTTATCTAATAATTTTAATATTTGCTGGGCTGTTTGTGATGGCAATTTTTTATACGGTTCTTTGTCTTTTAATATAAACTATAAATCGTAATATCTCAACCAATTACCCAGATAAAAAAATTCTTGTCTAACATAATAATTTGCTAGATTATATAAATTCTTAGACAAATAACATAAACAAGAAAAATCCCCCCTCTTCTTCATCTGTATTTGTTCAGTAAGCCTCATTAGTATAAAATATAATATTTTTTCGTCTTTATAAATAAAAAGAGAGCATAGATTTATCTTAAAATATATTCAAAAAAAATTTAATGAATAACAAGGGAAATTAAAAAATACCGAGTTTAATAAAAAAAGAATTAAAATTGTTTTAGATTTCACTAATTAACAACATCTTTCAAAACAGGTTGAGTTGCTTCAACGAAAAGATGTTTGGAAGTATTAAGTGAACCATTGTATACAATCTTAGAGATCACCATTTCAGAAGGATAATATTTTATTCCAGGAGGATATGAACTATCTTTCCAACCCCCTAAAGCTGTACTAATATTAGCCTGCATCGGTTCATTATTAATATATATGCTTCCTGCCTGCAATTCGTTGACAAATCTTTCAATATTTTCTGGAGGAGTGTACACTACAGCACGCATTCCATAGTTAGAATGATTTGCGAGAAAAATAGCATCATCAATATTTTTAGCTTTAGTTACACTTCTTACGGGACCAAAAGCTTCTTCACGCCACAGAAAAGGAGCCTTATCAAAATCAAGTATATTTCCGCGAGGAATCTCTACTAAAGTTGGTTTATAAAAAAGGCCATAGCTTTTCCCGGTATCCATTTTTTCAGCACCACATAAAATTTTTACACCCTTATGTTTTGTGGCTTCACCAACCATTACTTCCATCATCATTAATATTCTCCGAGATCCAAGAGGTCCAATATCTGTGGACATATCTCTAGGGTCTCCCATCTTTAATTTTTCAATTCCTTTTAGCAATAATTCAATATATTCATCATATATATCCTGATGTACAATTATTCGCTTCATTGAAAAACATTGTTGTCCTGAATTTGTATAGGAAGCAATTACATTCCATTTAGCCACTAATTCTAAATTTACTCCGGGCATTACGATTCCTGCATCATTTCCAGCACTTTCGAATATAAAATTTTTGAATGGAAAATTTATCATATTAACTCCAAGAAACTTCTGGGTATGTTTTTTTAAAACTTCAGCGTAATCGATTAGAATCTGTTTTGCTGTATGCGAAGCGGCTACGCAAACAATATTTTTAATTAATTTTGATTCAATAAATATTTTGGTTGCAAAGTTGCCAGGACTAATCACCAAATCATATGCTTCATTAAACGGAAAATCACTCTCATTAATTCTTTCTATACAATATTTCATTGTCAAGGGACAAGCTGTGGAAGGTTTTATAATAGCAGGGTTTCCTGTCATAAAGCTTGATCCCCAAAAGTACATTGGTAGACTCATAGGAGTATTACGGGGAGTTATACCTATAGTTAATCCCATAGGTTGATATTTTATATGTGAAACTTGTCCACTTTCAAGATCACGTTGTGTTCTGTCTTTTACCAAATCGATAAACCAGTCAACATAGGAATATCCCTTTTCAATCATAGCAAATTCCCATTCTGAATAGCGAATGGGTAATCCTCCTTCAGCAACTATGATATCTTTAATTTTTTTCTTTTCCTTTAGTAATACATCAGCTATATCTTTGATTACATCAATTCTTTCTTCTAATGTGGTGTTTAAGAGTTTTCTTTCCCACTGAACTGTTCTTCTAATCTTATTAAGAATTGTCTCTTCAGTGTCTGCTTCAATAGAGTCTATTACTTCCCCCGTATATTTATTTAAAACATCTAATTTCATATAAAAACCTCATTTCTTTTTATTATTCTTTTAATTTTCTTTATTTTTTTCTATATATTCTTTATACCATGTGACAGTTTCTCGCAAACCTTTATCAAAAGGAGTAATTTTATATCCTAATTTATCAATAGCTTTTTGCGATGAATATGCCCAATTATATGTTGCCATTCTTATTAGTGCTCGGGTCATATAGGGTATTTTTTTAGTTATTTTTGCTTTAATTTCGCATAACCATCCATAAAACATAGCCATCCACATTGGAAATTGCCGTGGCTTTTTTACTTCGGCTATTTCTGCAATTAAATTAAGATAATCTTTAGTTGAGATAAATTCACCGCCAATAAAAAATTCTTCACCAATTAAATCATCTCTGTCAATAACATTTACCATTGGTACAATAATATCCTTTACATAAGCCATACTAAATTGAGAAACTGATGTCTTAGGAATTCCTAGAAGTTTTCTTAAAATAACATCTATTGTTAGTTTTCCATAAAAATTGAAATCACCAGGACCGTAAACAAATCCTGGATAAAAGATGATTGTTTTAAGTCCTTGTTCTTTATATTCTTTAATTTTTTTTGTACTATAATATTTTGATCTCTCATAATCTATAAAAAAATCAATATTACGTTCATAAGTTTCGAAATTAGGAACTTCATTGCCAACAGGATAAGGTCCGATAGCAAAAAATGAACTAACGTAAATTAATTTTTTTTTTTTTTCTAGTGCTACTTTCGCAATGTTTTCGGAGCCATTGATATTAATTTCTTCGTAAATAGATTTATTTTTGGCCCAAATTTGAGTGTTTGCAGCGAGGTGATAAATTATATCAATATTATCGACAGCTTGATATAAACTATCAATATCTCGAACATCCCCAATAATGTATTTAATATTTTTTAGATCATTAAATGGTTCAATATTACTAGTTTCTCTTATAAGAAGTTTTAAGTTATGTCCTAATTCATGTAAATGCTCAACTAAAGGAACACCAATGAATCCAGTGCCACCAGTTATTAAGACATTAGTCATTTTAGTAGATATCTAAAATTTCATTCAAGAAAATTAAGAGGGTTATTTTCAAATTATTAAATTCTCGTTATTATTTTATTAAAAAGGTTTTCCGAATTTTCATAATATTAAAGATTAAAATTTATTCTAATTTCTCTTGTAGGAATTATATTAAAATATTATATACTTGCAAAAACAAAAGCAATTAAGCCGAGAAAAGCCCCTACTTTTAAGAATAAGCTTATTTTTTTAAAATCGGCTGTCTGTAGATTACTTTTAATAGACAATATTAACGCATAAATAACGATAATTATTCCAAAAATCATTGAAATAAAAAACAAAATGGGATTTATAATTGGTGTAAATATAGGTAAGCTAAAAAAGATTATAGCCAAAATATCACAGACTACAGAGAATTTAGCGGTTTTTTCAATTCCAATCTGAATTGCTAAAGTCTTTATTCCATATTGTTTATCTCCTTCAATATCTTCACATCCTTTTATAATCTCGCGAGAAAGTAAAAGAAAGAAACAGGTTAAAAAGAAATAATAAATGTATAGTGGAATTATTGAACTATTCAAAATCGCGCCATATATTAATCCTATTGAAAATGATAAACTAACAACTAAATTTCCTAGAAAACCTTGTTTCTTACCCCATTTAGCATACACCCATCCTAAAAAACCGAAAAACATTGCAAATACTATATTGAGAAAACCCAAATTAAAAATTATACTATGAATGATTGATAGTGCTACTCCAATAGTCAATACTACAAAAAAAAATATTTTTGCTTGCTTTAGAGTTATTGATCCTCTTGGAATTGGACGTTCTGGGCGATTAATTTTATCAATTTCGATATCATAGATATCATTAATTACCATCCCTGAACCCGCAATTAAGAAATATGTTAATACACCTAATATTAAATTTATAAGTAGAATTTCAATGGATATTCCTGTTCGAGTATTTAAAATGCCAATTATTACAGTAAGTGCTCCCATAATACAATTTATGGGTCTTAAAATTTCTATAGCATCCTTGAATTTCATAAGAGCAACTCTACTTTTATTTCATTCAATATTTTTCATAATTTTTCTCGCAAAGCTTACCACAGGATTTAATCTCATCGATGATCTCTTTCAGTGAGGTTCCTTTATCATTAAGAGTATTATTCTCGAGGAAAGTGCCCATGACAACGATATCTGCTCCATTTTCAATAAAAATTCTTGCATCTTCTTTATTATTAATTCCCCCACCAACGATTATCGGAATTTTTAAATGATTTGATGCCATTTTAATAATCTTTAAAGGTATTTTTTCAGAACCAGAACCCGATTCTAAATAAATTAATTTAAATCCAAATAATTCTGCAGCAAGAGCATAAGCTGACGTTAATTCTGGCTTGTTTCTTGGTAATAATTTTGCATTTCCAATCCACCCTGCAGTTGAACCTGGTTCGATTATTAAATAAGCCATAGATATACATTCTAAATTAGCTAATTTGATTGGCAAACATGCAAGGGCTTGCTGCCCAATAATAAAATAAGGATCTTTTGAATTTAATAAAGACATAAATAAAATTGCATCCGCCTTAGGAGAAACATTACTTATTCCTCCTGGAAAGATAATTACGGGAATAGTTACCTTATTTTTTATCATTTCTATGGTCTTATCTACGAACTTGACATCAAAGGCTGTACTTCCCCCAACCAAAATTGCATCAGTTCCAGCATCTTCAGCATATTTAGCCATTTTTGCTGCTCGCAAAGGAGTTTGATGTAATGGGTCAGGATCTATAAGAGAGAAATGAAGTGCCCCATCTTCATTAATTTTATTAATGATATATGTGTAAGTCGTTTGTTTTTCAGATTCTTTTACAACTGTATCCATGATCAATCATATTGTAAAACAATTAAAGATTTTAAAAGCTTTTAAAATCAATACGAATATTATTTTTGTGAAATATATTAAGAGGATTGATATAATTAATAATTTAACAAATATAATTACTTTTAATTGATGTAAAAATGGAAAGTCTACTTAAATCATATGATGTAATAGTCGTTGGTGCAGGAACCGGAGGAAGTACTGCAGCCCGATTTGCATCTCAATATGGGCTCGATGTATGTTTGATTGACAGCAAAAAAAGGGATCAAATTGGAGATAAGATCTGTGGGGATGGAATTGGAACTGAAATTTTTGAATTTCTGAACATCAATCCACCAAAAGGAGAAGAATTAGCATGCCACATAAAAGGCGCTAAATTGTATTCTCCAAATTTAAAAAAATGCATAATAATGCTTGACCCAAAGCAAGCAGGATATGTTGTCAATCGATTAGAATTCGGTCAACGATTATTAAATGAAGCAATTGATGCAGGAGTAAAGCAATTTTTAGATAATACTATGGCGTTAGATTTATTATATAAAAATGGAACAGTAAATGGAATAAAAGTTAAATTAAGCAATGGAGAAAAAGCCGATCTGCACTCAAAAATAATAATTGATGCAAGTGGATTTTATTCTCCATTGAGAAGAAATATAAAAAGTTCGATAATTGAGAAGGAAATTTCTAAAAAGGACTCAATTTTATGTTATAGAGAAATTGTAGATTTTGGTCTTGAAAATCCAAGAGTTAATGATCCAGATTATATATCAATTATTCTTGATCAAGAAAAAGCACCTGGTGGGTATATTTGGTATTTCCCGAAAAATGAACACTCAGTCAATATAGGATTAGGTGTTTTTATGGATTTTAAAGGTAAAGTTAAAGAATTATATCGAAAAAATGTATTTGAGAATTATGTGAAGACTTCTGAATATAAGATAATATCTTCAGGAGGAGGGGTTGCTCCTGTGAGAAGGCCAATTTGGTCTTGTGCAGACAATGGGATTATGTTTATTGGAGATGCTGCATGTCAAGTCAGTCCACTTCATGGAGGAGGGATTGACCCTTCAATGCGAGGTGGATATTTTTCAGCACTTAGTGCAAAAGATGCAATTGAAAGCGAAGACTATTCTATAAATGCTTTATGGAATTATAATTATAATATAATGACTTCTATTGGTGCAGAATTTGCAGCGCTCGACCTGTTAAGAATTACTTTACAAAATCTTTCTAATGAAGATTTAAATTTTGGATTAGAGAAAGATTTATTTACTGGAAATGAAATATTAGAAATTGCTTCAAAAGGAACAGTTAAATTATCTCTGGTTGATTTAGTTTCTAAAGCGATTAAAGGTATATCTCAACCTAAACTGCTATTGGATTTAAATTATTTGAGAATTAATATGAATAATATCTCGAGTCATTATAAAAAGTTTCCAAAAACAATGGAAAAATTTGAAGAATGGAAAGAAAAAACACAACAAATTTATGGAAAAATAAGAAAACCTAACCACCATAATAGTTCCACATAAAGTTCAGGCGGTCGCCGTCTTTCAATTCAGCATCAAGCCCTCCTTGAAACCTAAAATGGATGCCATTTATTGTTAAAACTAAGTCTTCTACCATTTCTTCCATATTTTCTTTAAAAAGTACTTCTCTTAAAGGTTCTCCGTTTCTTTCAATCAAATCTAGAAGTAATTCTCTTAGAGTTATGGGTTTATCTAATTTGATCTCCATATCCCATCGTTGCATAATTGTAATAAATGGAGCTGAAAATATTAAAGTAACACTCAATATATTTCATATATCTGAAATTTAAACTCTATGAAATCATTATTCATTTCTCTTTTAATATTTTTATTTTATAAAAAATAAATATTCAAGAATAAATTCTTCTGACTTATCTATTGAATAATTAATAATTATTAATAATTTTAGATTAAAAAAATCCTAATTTTATTATTTTTGTAATGCATTTAAAGCAATTTTTGTAGAAACTTCTGCTTGCTCAACACTAACCATGCCTATTGCCACAGAACATATATTATGTTTAGAAATATATTCAAAAGCTTTTTGCGGTTTTATTTTTCCTGTTGCCAAAGTTTTCATTCCCAAGAAAGAGTAATTTTTATTTTGGTTAACCAGTTCTTCTAATTTCTTTTGATCATCCATGAAAATCCCATTTACGTTAAATGGAATTAAAAACGCTTTAACATTTAATGAATTTTCAAAAGCATATGTTAGAGTGGAAATGGGGTTATGAGCAGCTATTCCTGGAATCACACCTCGGGAGGAGATATCATCC
>JAHLWH010000105.1 GCA_019058015.1 Promethearchaeota archaeon
CTCCATGACCCGTCACTCGTTGCAAGTTGTGGCAAAATTGGCATTGCAGGATCCGATAAATCAGGTGCATATAAACGCTCAACAATTTGATCTAGTACGTCAATTGAAGCACTATCCCAAGAATAATGGGGATCAAGATCTATCATTTCATACATGACTCCGAAAACTAGATGATCTTTTGCTACTGGAGCAGGTGGGAACACGAACATGACTAGGGGAATAGTAATACCAGCTGCAGCCACAATAACAACTACAACAATAATAGCTAAACTTTTTCTTTCCATTTTATTTTCACTTTAAAATTTTAAATTTTTTTTATTAATAATTTTTTAAATTTTTTTTATTAAATTGTTGTTACACATCTTTTAGATAATTAAGTTTATAAGTTTTATCTTTTTTTTTTCCTATCTTCCAACGGAGATATAATAAATGAATCATGTTTAGGTAGTTCAAAAATATCTGATTTGGCACTTTTTTATCATTTTGGGTAAAATTTCCCATTTATTTATCTCTACTTTTTAGAAGATAAGATCTAATATTACTAAGAATTGGAATATTATTAATTTTAAGTAAGATAAAAGAGTAAGTTAGCTTTTGCTATGCTGCTGAAAATTTATCAAAAGATTGTATTAAACTTGAAAGAAATTTAATTTATTAATTTAAACTTATTGTTCATAATAGAGATTTTTAATTTCTTGGGTTGTTGTTATTTGAGAGGGAGATTTATCATCTCTAAAGCGCAAGAAGACAGGAAATCGAATTGAAAAACCTGTTTTAGATTCGGAAGATTTTCCAGCATCAAATTTTTCACTTATGGTTATCTCATCACCGATAATCTCTATTACTACTTTAGGTTCAAACAAGATATCCGGTTCTTCCGTAGCAATGACATTAGACGGTTTTTTTCCAATCTCGTACTCTTTCATTCTCTCTAAGAGATTATCCATAATTTCATCAGTAAAGCCAGATGCTATTCTTGTTAATGCTTCGAATTTATCGTTTTTAGGGTTATATACTGCACCTAATAATGCACCATATACTCCTTTTCTTCTGCCACGACCCCAATATCCTCCAATAATTACGACATCAACTGTGTCCTTCATTTTTCCTCTCTCTAGGCTTTTTAATTTAATCCACAAAAAACCTCTACTTCCTGGTTGATAAACTGAATTTTCTTTAATGGACTTATTCATAATTCCTTCACAGCCATTATCTCGCGATTTTTTGAAAAATTCTACCATTTCATCAGTATTATTAATCTCTTTAGAAACAACTATCTGAAGTTCTTCCCGTTTGATAATAATTTCTTCTAGCTTATTTTTTCGTTTAAGGAAAGGTTTGTTAATATATTCTTCTCCTTCACACATTAAAAGGTCAAATAAAAAAACCATTACTGGAATTTCTTTTGCCATTTTATCAATATCATATTTTCTTCTTCTTTTACTTAGCACTTGAAAGGGGAGCATCTTTTCATAGAAAGGATCCATTGCAACAACTTCACCTTCAAATATGGCCACATTTGCTCTAATATTTGATTTAATAATTTCACACACATCCGGATATCTATCGGTTATTTCGAGTAATTGTCTAGAAAATAATTTTATCTCATTATTTTTTTTATGGATTTGAAGGCGTTCTCCGTCCAATTTCTGTTCTGCTATAAATTTTGGACCTAATTTATCCATAATTTCTGAAAAATCTAATCTACTAGCGAGCATCATACGTATTGGAACTCCATAGGTAATTTTTAATTTTTTTAATGCATCAAGACCTTGAGTAATTAACATTTGAGCGATTTCACCCAAATCGGGATGAATGTTGAATGCACGTTCAATTTCATCTCTATTAATTTTATTATCGGTTAATCCTTCAGCTAATGCATCAATAATGGTCATAGTAGCCACACCCATCCTTAATGTAGAAGTTATTATTCTAAGTAAAAACTTAGCTTCTAAAGGGGAGCATTTTCCAAGAAGGCCTCTTAGAGATCTTAATTTTATATCTTGGGATCCTTTACCTGAAGCTTGCGATATCTTCATGAGCTCTGAATATATCTCCGAAATGTTTAATGATTTTATTTCTCCAAAGAGAGTCAGTTGTTGTTTCTTTTTTTTAAAAATAATCTCAGCTGCTGAACCAATATCACCTTTCTTTAATAAAATCTCTTTGATTCCCTCATAACTCAATCCAGAATGAGTAGATAATGCATCAATGATCATTTTTTCAGCAAGTCCAATCTTAGGGAATTGCTTTATGTTCGAAGTTAATTGCCCTTGAGTAAGGTATATTACTTTATCAAAATCGTCATACTTATTACTTTTCTTTAACTCTCGAAAAAAAGTTGAAAGAATATCTATCATCTCAAGTCTTTTGGAAGTCTTCTCAAGGGATGCAAAAATTTTTGTTAAATCCTTAAATTCCATCTTAAGAAGCCTTTTTTTAAAAAAAATAAAGAAGAAATGAATTATTTTAACATTTTCGAAAGTTGTATAAATCTTTCTTGAATAGCGGTTTTTTTTTCAGGGTCAATTCCCTTAAAAGAGTTTGTTGAAAATTTAATACCTGTACCTTCAATTTGAAATTCACATACAGGTCCATCCATAATTTCGACTGCTATACTTCCATCATCCTTTTTACTTGCCCAAACATCATTAAACTCTTTTAAAATTGAAATTAGAACAAATCCAATTCTTGCATCAGAGATAGTTGGGATTTCTTTTGAGGGTGTTGGTTCTTTTTGAACTGTTTTTGGAGGTGCTTCAATTGGAATTTTTGGTTCTAGTATTACTATCTTAGATATCTCCTTTTTAGGTTCATATTCTGTTGCTGGAGAGATAATTTTCTCTTTTGTCTTTACAGGTTTTACTTCAGGTTTTGAAATTTCCACTTTTTGGGGTTTTTCTTCAGGTATATGAGCAGAAGGAACTGCTGGTGTGGGTATGATGATTTTTTCAGAAGGTTTTTCTTTGCTAACGATAGTAAAGGAAATAATATTATCTCCAATCTCTTGGTATTCACGATCTAACAATTTTTGTAATTCTTCATTTACTGCATCTGTTTCGGGATCCCTACCTATTTTTCTTTCATCAATTTCAATCAATTGTTTAATATCCCTACCCAGAATAGACTTTCCAAATTGATAACCATGTCCCTTAAGCGCTTCTGCTTGCCTTAAAGCTACTCTACGGGAGACTAAATTTTGCCTTTTTCCATGCCATAGCCATAATTTAAGATTCTCTTCATCTAAAACAATGATAGAGCTATCAGATATAAGATTTTCTTTACCCCACTTAATTGGAGTAGAAACACCACCTTCTTCAACTTTAAACATCAATAAATATGCTCGTGATCCAGAAATTTTAAAACACCTGTTAATGTTAATTTTTGATATTTATATTTTTATGATTATTTTTTAGATTCACTATTATAAATTAATATTAATTTTATTATAGTTAATTATTATTATAAAAACATTTAAAGATTAAAATTACCAATATTGAAATAATTATTATTGAGCGAAAACTAAAAAATTGTTGCATTATAAATGGATTTAGAAAATTTACTTAGAGAAGATTTTGACAAGATAGAACAATATTTACCAAGAGAACAACCATTTGAAGCAGGTTGGCTGGAGTTAAACATAAATGAGAATCCATATCCTCCTTCACGGGTAATTTTAGATGAAATTAAAATGGCAATTAATGAAAAGTTAAGATTATATCCCGAGCCAACTGGAAAAGATTTAAGGAAAATGATTAGTTCAGTCTTTTTAGTAGATAAAAAGACGCTAACTAATCCTAATAATATCTTTATAGATAATGGAGCCGATGGAGTTTTGGAAAATATTATGAAAACTTTTATCAATCCAGGGGATCAAATAATTTATTTTTATCCAACATATGGTTTATATAAAACATTGAGTTTGATTTATAAAGCTAAGAAAAAAGAAATAAAATTAAACGATGATTTCTCAATTCCTGAAAGTGCTTATTCACTAAAAGGTAAATTAATATTCATTAATTCACCAAATAATCCAAATGGAAAAGCATTCTCAAATGATGTAATTTTAAAAATTTGTAAATATTTTCCAGGAATTGTTGTTATCGATGAAACTTATGGTGATTTCTGTCAAACTACTGCTTTACCATTATTAAAGGAATTTAAGAATCTAATAATTGTTAGAACATTTTCCAACTCGTTTTCACTTGCTTCTATGAGAATTGGATACGCTGTTGCAAATGATAAAATCATTAAAGCGATGAATAAAGTTAGATTACCTTATAATGTTAGTTATCTTGGGCAGATTGCCGCTATATCTTGTATAAAACATCGAGATTTGGTCTTTAAACAAAACCACAAGATTATTTCAGAAAGAAAAAGATTATCAGAAACATTATCTAAATACAATGGAATAAGTGTGGAACCTTCAGATGCAAATTTTATATTCGTAAAATTCTCAGATAAAAGTATTTGTTTAAAATTTATATGGGATTTAAAAGAAAAAAAAGTATTAGTACGACATATAAGTCAACCGGGATTATATCAATATATGAGAATTACAATAAATACGCCAGATAATAATAATAAATTTTTAGATATATTTGATGAACTTACAAAAAAATATTTATAATAGTAATTAAAAAAAAATAGATAAAGAGCCATTAATTCATGCTTTTTGGAAGAGAATTAGAAAAAGTAAAATGTTCAAGTTGCGGATATGTAATAACTAAACCATTTCCAATGGATCAATTATGTCCAAATTGTAAAAAGTTTCTTCCAAATTTATTTGAGATCGTAGCAAAAGCAGAAGAAGAGAAAAAATTGATAAAAGGGATTCCAAAAAAAATTCAAAAAGTGACAAAGACTCCAGCATCTGAACTTTCAAGTAAAGTAAGGGTGAAAAAAAAAGGGGTTAGGAGAATAGAATTGTATAATGATGAAATTGAAGTTAAACAGGAGA
>JAHLWH010000106.1 GCA_019058015.1 Promethearchaeota archaeon
ACCACAACCAGCCACACAGTGCGTAACTATTGCTTCTCCATTTGAGCCGTGTTTATCTGTGATTTCAATATATTTCAATATTTGTGATTCAGTTGGTAATCCATAATCCGGGATATTGATGTGATAATAACGAAAATTACCCGGGATATCGTTGCGATTATTAAATTCGCTGCAGTTAATAATTACCTTTATGCCTTCTTTTTTATAAATTTGAAAAACTACTCTATCAGGCCACCAAGAAACAGCCATTTTCCCCTCGATTATCCAATTAAAAGGGTCTGCTCTGTGTTTATTCTCTTCCACTGACCAATACCATGGTCGCAATTAAACATCCAATCCTTATTAAGACTTTATATTTTAAAATATAAAAAATTATAATTAATAAAAATATTAAATTATATGAGAAATAAAATATTTTAATTTAAAAATTAAATTACGTGATACGAGCTTACATTGATGCAAAACAATAAAAAATGGACATTTAAAATTGATTGGTTTAAGATAGTTCAAATGCTTTCATTGAATTCTATCGAACAAATACCAGAATATAAAAAAGAAAAGGCTTTATTAAAATTAGAAAAAGAATTTGGCTCAGAAAACCTAGCTGAAATGGATCCTGAGTATTTAGAAGAATTAATTGGCGTTGAACTTCGAAAATTAATGCAGAAAGAATTAATTGACATTAAAAAAAAGGAAAAAGAACTTAGAAAGAAAAGTAGAATAATTCCTCTAAAACGTGGAGGTATAATTAAAATTGACGCCTCCGATTTTAAAGATCTGAAAAATATGGAAGGGGATATTCAGGATATGCTAAAAGGTTTTCTAGATAAATACTTCAATCAGGAAGATGATGAATCAGATCCTGGAGAAGACGAAGACTCTACTGGCTACTACATCTAAATTTTTAATTTACTATTTCTTTGAAATCTGTTTTTTTTAATATTTCATGGATGTGGAAAAAAAAATATCCAAAAAAATTCGGTTCGGTACCTGTACAAAAGATTGTTATGGATCATGTGTATTTCTAGGAGAATGGAGTGATAATGCTCCAGAATATAAGCTTATTTCCGCGGTTCCATTGAAGAATCATCCCTTTACTCAGGGTTTTTTCTGTCAAAAATTAAATCGACGTCAAGATTTAATATATCACCCTAAAAGATTGAAAAAACCATTGATCCGGACTGAACCTAAGGGAAAAAATAGCTTTAATAGTATCCATCTTAAAGAGGCATTAAATATTGTAGCAGAAAAATTAAAAGATGTTAAAAAAAAATACAGTTCCACCGCAATCTTAGCAGCATATTTTGCTGGAAATTCTGGATTAATATCGATGTATTCTCCATTAAGATTTTTTGGGAAACTTGGAGCCACTGTTACAAGCGGGGGGATTTGCAATGAAGGGGGATGTGCAGGACTTTCTAAGTTATTCGGGACATATTCAACAACCAATCCTTTTCAATTAATTAATAAAAATGCCCGTTTAATTGTTGTATGGGGGAGCAATCTTTCTGAAACAAATATTCATGCATATTTATTAGTTAAGAAAGCCCTTAGAGATAACGCGATATTGGTGGTGGTAGATTCTCGCCGTACCCGGATTGCTGAAGATGCTCATATTTTCCTTCAACCTTATCCTGGAACTGAACATTTATTATCTAAATTAATACTTTATCAATTAATCACCCAATATGCATATGATGAAAGCTTTTTGAAAGAATATGTTGATGGATATAACTCTATAATCTCGGAAGCTATTCAAGTTGATGAAAAAAAAATATTATCACAAATAGGGGTTGATAGTCAAACTTTACATGATTTTATAAATTTATTAATAGAACTCAAACACCATACAATTTTTAATATTGGCTACGGGGTCCAAAAAGACTTTTACGGCGGCAGAATAGTGAAAGCTATTACTTTAATTCAAATCTTACTCGGCAATTTCGGAAAACCAGGCACAGGCTTGATTTATTCCCAAAGTGATTTTAATAAAGCATTTCTTCGCCCCCTCTTGGATTATATTACTAAAATTACCCCTGAATCGCTAATAAAAAAAATACCTATAATTAAATTAGGTTCCGCATTAGATTCTGGTGATTATAAAATGTTATTTATTTATAATTTTAACCCCGCCAGTTCATTACCCAATCAAAATCAAGTAAGAAAAGCTTTATCCCAAAATGATATATTCATAGTAATGCAAGATCAGTTTTTAAATGAAACCACAAAATATGCTGATATCGTAATTCCAGCTAAATTTGATGTGGAATCCCATGATTTAGTTTCCCCTTATTATATTCCTGGTTTATCAATAAACCAAGCGGGTCCCTGTCCTTATCCCGATTGTATGTCAAATTATGAATTCTTTCAAAAGTTGGCTTATAAAATTGGCTGGGAAAATTCACCCACTTTTCAAGACACCGATGAATTAATTCTCCAAGGTTGTTTAAATTTACTCCCAATTAAGATTCGAGAAGATATAAGAATTAAGGGATATCATATTCTTTTTGAAAAAAACTATGTTCCATTTAAAAATTTGTACTTTCCTACTCCTAATGGCCGAATTCAAGCACATGGACCACATTTTGAATTCGGAAAGCAAGAATTAGAGAGAAGATTAAATCGCAATAAAAATGAATTCTTGTTAATTACACCTTCTCATGTTTATTTTCTGCATTCGCAATTAGGTCAAATTCATCCCCGGTATTTGGAAGTATTTCATAAAATATTTCTAAATCAAGACGATATAAATGCCCTAGATTTAAAAGTGGGTAATGAAGTGAAAGTTTCGAATGAATATGGTAGTTCGAAATATATTATATCTGAATCGAAAGTTGTAAAACCAGGTGTAGCACTGATATTTTCAGGTACCCCTTTTCCATTTTCTGGAAATTCAAATGTGAATCTTTTTACACCCGACAGACCAGAAGAATTAGGACTTTCTGGGGCTTATAATTCTGCACTGATAAAAATTTATAAAATTATATCAAATAATAAGTAAAAAAAAAAATATTTGTGAAAGATTAACTATTTAGAATCTTATTCATGATTTCCTTTGCGAAAATGCGAGCATTTTCTACCTCTGACGCATCTGGATGACCAACTGTTACGTGCCGCATCTTTCCAAATTCTTGAAATTTAGGATCATCCATTTTTAAAAGCATATCTGCCACTTGTTGAGCAAGTACTCCCTGACAATTGAAAAAACCAACCAAATCCGAATCATCTGCACTAGCTTTACATTTAGCTAAAAGTGGTTCAAGGAATGGTGCACCTGGAGGTGAAGCATGGGTAATAAAAAGCGCAATTTTTCTTCCTTTTGTTTTACTTTCAATGAATTTTTTCGCTTTATCTGGTTGTCCGCTTTGATGAATAGGAAAGCCAATAAAGACAAAGTTATAATCATCCAAATCTTCAATTTCCGCCAAGGGTTTAATTTCCTTTTCTTCTGAGATTGTTTCATATATTGCTTCAGCAATCTTTTTAGTATTTCCCGTTAAAGACATATACGTAACTAAAATTTTCATTTTTTTCCCCATCTAAACTATATTAATATTATTGGATCTATAATTGATATTTACTATTTTTTTAATAAATTTTATTGAAAAGAAAAAAGCTTAAATTAAATTAGAATAAAAATATTAAAAAATAAAAAAAAAGAATATTTCTTTTTCTCCTTTCTAAGGCCATTCGAGATGCACAATAAATCGCCTTGCCATTGCACGATAATATTTTTCCTTGATTCCATACTTGTTGATGACAACATGAGGCTCAGTAACCAATTTTTTAGCCCGCAAATCATCCAAATGACGTTTTATAGTTCCTGGATTCATTTTCAGTTCTCTCCTCAAGTCCATAATGTTTTTCTCTTCGTACATTAAAGCTCGGAGAATTACTTGTTTCTTCTCATGAAAAAGTACAGAAACAACATCGGGATCCGAGATTTTTTTTTCAAGAAGTATTTCTTTTTTAAAATCAATCTGCAAGGATGGCTTCTTTTTATTCATCTTTTTTATTATTCACCAATTTCAATGAGTTGTAAATACGGGTACTAATTAAAGTCAACATTGGAATCGCTAATAAAAAGCAAAATACCGTCTGTGCTAAAAATTTGAAAAAAGGAAACATGATTTGTGAATAAGATTCATAAAAGTTTAGGTACCACATCCATCCCTTTTCAATTGCTATGAATCTCATCGATATTTCAAGTATATCTAAAACAATCCATGGAAAATCAAAAATCATGAAAAATAGAAAAAGGGAACTGAATATACGTTTAGAATTAAGACGTAATATTTGCCAATTCTCGTAAAAAGCATTTTTGATTCCTCCTTGATAATTTAAACTAGGAAAGTTTTCTATTAACACAGATACCCATAAATACATAAAAATTCTGATCATTACATTATACAACACCAAATATAAAATAATATAAAATCCTTGACTTGTTGGGTCAAATACTTCATATACCGTAAATAAACCTACGATTAATGAACAAATAAAAGTTCCAAGTAAGAGCAGTAATGACAGCAAAATGTATTGCCACCAATATTCCCTAAAATAGTGAAAAAATCCTCGAAGTTCGGTGAATTGATCTCCACCCGACATGATATCGTAAGAAAGACCAAATGAGCTTCCAAAAAATATTAATATTAAAAACATTCCAATTAAACTCCGGATCTGATAAAATGTATAATTCCTATCTAACTCTATATTAAAATAAAAGCTGAGTGAGAATTCCCACGGATAAGTTAAAAAGAGAAAAACTAAAATACTAATTATTTGAGCTCCTAAAAATACCTTAAAGTTGGACTTATACAATCTCCAACTTAATCTGATATCAACCAACGCCTCGTGTATATAACTCTGTTTTTTCGAACCTTTTTTATTCATTAGATTAAAAATCACTTTTTTTATTAATTTATACGTTTAATATCTTTACAAAATTATAATTGATGCAGATCTTTTATTTTGCAGTTTCTGCAAAATAAAAATAGTATCAAAAATATTTAAAGATTTGCATTTGCAAAAAAAGCAAAATGAGAATTTTTCATTTATTTTTAACTTTAAAAGATATTAAAAAATGAAGTTTTCTCCTTTTCCAAAAACACTCAAAAACTATATGATTTACTACAAAGAAAAGGATACGATATAACGTCTCATAAACTTACTAACCTCTATTCTTCCGGATACCAGCCTTCTAATGATTAAAATAAAAATAAAATAAAAATTTTTTAAAAATTATTTCTTTTTCTTCTTGCCTCGTTCAAGTTTCTGAATTATTACCTTCTCTGCATGTATTTTGCAGTTTATAAGAGTTACCTTGAAACCACCAATTCCACCAGCTCCAGGAATCATCATCGTCTGTGTCCCCGCCGGAATCATTGCTCCTTCTTCTTCCCATTCTTCCTCCTCTTCTTCTTCCCAACGTTCGACAATCGGGTGGTTTTTCTCTCTGAGCCAGTCCCTTAATTTACTTAATTCATCAACTTCTTTCTCCGTTGCCATCAAATCGCGCCATTTCTCAGGTAAAAGGTCGTACATACGATCTTTTACGCTACTTACCATCCAAACACATCTTGAGAATCCCCCGTCGACCTGCTGAAACTTCGGTGAGGCTAAGTATTGTACCGATATGCCATTGAATCCTGGAAGCTGTTTTCCACCACCAGTTTGGTTTGCCATCGCGCTGAAGGGAAGTCCATTAATTGCGGGACCGTCGAATCCACGATCAACAATTCCAAATCCATCAACTTCGGGAATGTAGAAATATACCGCTTCAAAACAACCGCAACTCGTATGCGGATTAGTCATCGAAGAATAGATCCAAATCCTATCGACTTCACCTAAAGACCTTTTTTTTAATGTTTCATTTACTCCCGTATATTCTCCGGCAAAATCATCTAAACATTCGCCGGGTGGAATTTCGAAGATAGGTCCCTTCGGATCCACTTTCGCCGCAGCTCTTGCATCAAACCAACTGATTGAACCACATGAGCTGGTTCTATCTGGCGTTATGCAACAACAATGGCTCGGTGCGAACGACTGGCAGAGGACACAACCGTAAAACATATCAACATCCTCATCATGTAAGCCACGTGCTCGTTCGTCTCTTTGATCATAAATTTTCAATGCTTCTTCATGTGGTTTAACTATTGCATCCATCGTTGTGTAAAATGTCACTTGTGCTTGTTTTACAATTGGTAGTTCAGCTTTATATAAACGGATGAGAATTGTTCCTAAAAACTTCAAGGAATTGAATCCATCCTGGTAAGCTTTTTTAGACAATCGCAACCAGTTTGTATATCTTTGATTGAGATGCATAATCCCATTAACGAAATTACAGAATTCATGTATTCTTCTTTCAAGAACGGCTTCAATATCTACCTCTAATTCTGGACCAGCGGTTTCAACAAGAATTCCAATAGGATATGATTTTCCTTCTTCCATATCTGAAAGGTCGGGTCCAACTATTTTTACATCTCCATCTTTTATCTCTTTTGGCTCTTTAACTCTAACGAGTTCAAATTTCTTTTCAACTTTTGGACCTCCCAGTTCAACATACATTTGCTTAGCTCTAATTCTTTCACCTTCATATACGGGTCCAACATCAACGGGTAAATCACTAAAACTCATCTTTCTTTACCTCTTTTTATTTTTTTCAATATAATGATTTTTAATTAATTAATTTACAATTTTACGGTTAATTTTTCTAAAAAATCTTTCCATTCTTCGTCGTTTAAATTAGCTAGGGAAAATCTCGCATTTGGATGGGAAAATTTATCTAAGTCAATTGTTCTTAAATAAGTAGTGAAATTTTTCAGATTACTTAAGGTTTGACTCACATAAAAAACGATATGTCCTCCAAAAATAGCCATGTCATATTGACCGTTACCATCAATTCCTTTCCAGTTTGGGTCTGAGAGTCTTTGCGTGATATTGATTAGAGACATCATTGTAACTTTGTCCTTCCCGAGTTTTTCAGATACGTATTTATATGAATGTCCAGTAGCAACGACCGGTACATCTAATTTTTTAACAATTTCGATGAAGTAATCCGCGAGTTTTTTACCATCGAGTTCCCAAGTTAATGATTCTGCACCAATTACGAAAAGCTTACGCTTTCCTTGCACTTTTAAAATATTCGCCATAGTCTCCGGTTCGAATACTGTAACCCCCATATCGGGGTTTATATTTGGTTTTTGATAGGGTTTAACCATTTTTGCATTATCTCAGTAAATCATTTAAAATATATCAAATCGATTGTTTAAAATCAATTGTCAATTGTTTAAAAAAATTGTTTTTATGCACATTAAAGACATCGAAATTTGAATTTTCAATATAAAGAATTAATTACATAGATCCTTTTTTCTTATAGTATTGGAATCCTTAGATAAAACGGGAAAATTTAATTTCAATTGATTCAGCCAAATTTTCCTTTTAGATCTTTTTTTGTATTCATCTTATTAAATCGTTTTTAATCACTAGGGCTGATCTTTATATACCTACTTTTATCTTTTATATAATAGGGTTAAATGAGAAAAAGAGTAATAAATCCAATTTCAATAAGGATTGGGAGGTCTAAAGAGAGAAAATAGAGAAAGTATATTCTGAGGATATGCCTCATTATGAAATTTGTTGCTGTGTAGTTATTATATTGGTAATAATCGTTTTAATATTGGTTTTCTTTGGATAATATCTTAAATTGGCCAAATACGAGCCCAGCAAATAATAATAATATTTAAATACCTTTTTTAAATATTTTATTGCCACTAATTTTAAAATACTTATCATATTACTTTCTCTTAGTGATTTTAGTAAAAAAGAGAAAAAAAAAAGAAGTGATTAGCCATTTGTGAATTTAAAGTATTAAAAATGGAAGGGAATGATTTAAAACAAGTTGCGGAGGAAATTTTGGTTTTCAAATATGATGAGGATACCGGAACTTCTGCATTTTATGGAATTCTTGGGGAGAAAGTTAAATTAAATAATGCATTAGTTTTGGAAGTTAATATGATACCCAAAAGGCATGATATCGTTGTAATTCAATCTCCTTTGGTTTCTAATTTTGTTTCAATTGTAAAAAAGATAAATAAAGGTTCGGTTACAAAGGATCAAATAGAACATTTTCAAAGTAAACTAGAGGAAATTAAAGCGAAATTGTAATTTATAAAATATTTCGCACTTCTACTTTTAAACACTCATTAATTTAATAAAAAAAAGATTGGATTAGTAATATCAAGCACTTAATCATATTATTTATTTAGATTCTCAGATCGAAGTTGATAGGATTGATGCTAAAATCCAGCTAAATAGGAATGCATTGAGAAATGCGCCCACGTAATAGCGGGAAGTGATATGATAGATCCACACGGTAATAATTACTGCAATAGCAAACATTGGAGTGAACATGTAGAAGAATAGGAAAACATAACCAATCATACCAGGTAAGACAACAATACCAGCGATGTATCCCACACCGAATTGAATAGCAATGAGAACGGCATAAAACAAACATTTGAAAAATATTGCTTTCAAGCTACAAGATAATTGGGCATACATCCATTTTTTTTTAATTTCGGTTCGCATGGCTCCCATCAACCACATACCTTCAACTAAAAAGTATGGAATGAAACAAATTAGGTAAATTGGAGCAATTAATGCTCGGCTTGGGGTCAAATCATTAAGTATAGGCAGGAAACAGCGAAAATCGAGTGCTAAAATAACATCTAGCAAGAGAGTCCAGGCATATAACCAGAATATTACCAATAGTGATAATAAGACACTTTTTATGATAATTCGTAAAACTTCGTGAGATTCACCTTGTTTTTCCTTAAATTGGATATTGTGTCTTATTTTAGGCCGAAAACGAAGGATTAGATAAAGAATTCCTGCAGATATAAGCCCTACTCCTAGGAAGTATGTAAGGATTGAAGTTCCATAACTCTGAGGGATTACTATAATACTTCCTATAAGTAGACCAATCACCATTAATGGAATATATAAACCAAATCCTATACCTCCATAGAGTAAACCCAACCCAAAATATGACTTGGTACTTAAAATATTTTTATCTTCAGATAACTTTTTTTTATTCTTAAGATCCTTGAAAAATGGAAGATCAATTAAAATTGCAAGAAGGGGTAAAATTGACAAAAATACTCCAATTGAAGCGATTAAACCACCAATCATAAAGATTGGGTAAAATAGATTTTCTTTCGGTAGCCAATACTCATCTTCAGCACCTCCTTTTAGGCTATTTTTCATCCATTCAACAGTTTCACTAATTACAATAGGATCTATAGTTACAAAGAGATGATTTGTTCTGGGGAGAATTATTTTTCGTGCAGTTCCACTGCTGAAATCACCATATAAAGTATTCAACTCGATTGAAGATACATTAAAGGAAATTTCTAGTGAAGAGAGATTAGTAGGATAAGATGATAATTCATCGAACTGACCTGTAGCAACGAGCATGTTATGTGGATAGGTTGCATTAGCTGTTAATCTGACACCAGCACCTACAAGTACGAGTGAATTGACTATGATTGTTGAATCTTCGATTGCGCTCCAGGAGATTCCACCACCCATGCTATGTCCAATAAGACCAATGGAAGAACTATCCACATAAGGCAAATTTGCTATATATTCAAGTGCTGCGGTACCACTTCCAGTCCCAGGTTCAGAGTTGCCATGTCTATTTGCATCGATTGTAAGTACAACGAAACCGCGTCGTGCCAATTCTATTCCAAACGCCATAAGCCATTCTTTACTCTGTAAAGAACCATGAATAACAACCACACCAGGTAAAGGGTTAGATCCTGAAGCATATGTCGGTACTTGAAGGGTGCTATGGATCCAAGATCCATCTTCCGTAGTTTGAAAATCAACCTCCAAAACATTGACATTTCCAAAATTACTCTGTATGATACCGGCAATAGTTGTTCCAATCAAAAGAACGGCAATACTAAAAATTAGAACTATATATCGTGGTCTGATTTCTATTTTTTTTCTAATATTTTCTAACATTTTTTTTACCTAAAAAGTAACTTTATAAAAATATTAGCTTAAGTAATTTAAAAAAATATAGTTAGGTTTTAAAAATATAAACATTTCAAAATTCAACTAATTAGTTATAAATATCAATTGTAATTGTTGAAAATTTAAAATTATCTACTTTATTAAATTCATTTTCAAGAAATTTAATATACTTATTAAAAAAATCAAAAATCAATAATGATATCCCATTTAAATATTGTATTAATTTTTATTTATTTGTGGAGTTCTACGGAGTTAATATCACAAATTTAATTGAAAAATATGAAGGAAAATCAATAACAGAGATCTTCCCAAACAACAAAATTAAAAATAATTCAATGGGTTCTTTTTTAAATATTTACTGGAAACAGAACTTACCATTTAATTCAAAAATCTCTTCTACTAGAAAACGATTGCTTAGAAATTTAAAAACAGTTCATCAAATTGGGGAAAAAACCGAATCATATCTAAAAAGACGTGGTGTCAATAATCTATTTGATTTAATTGGACACTGTGGGTATCAAAAAAATGCAATGAAACTTATTAATATGATTAAGGAAAAAAATTACCAACTCCTTGAGAAAAACTATTATATCAAAGATATTGATCTATTATTTTGCTTTAAATTGGAAGATTTACTTTTTCTAGATATAGAAAGCACTGGATTGTACGGATCGAGTGTTTTTCTCATAGGTTTGGGGTATTTTAAAAATGGAATATTCAAAATCAAACAATATTTTGCAAGGATTTTAGATGATGAAATAGCAATATTTGAGAGGTTAAAGCATTTTTTTAAAAAATTTAAATGTTTTGTGTCATATAACGGGAAATCGTTTGATATTCCTGTCTTAGCCGACAGATTTTTATATTTCTTTGACGAAAATCCAATGATATCTGAAGATGATGACCCTTATGAACAAAATAACACATTATATCACCATATCGATTTATACCATAATAGTAGGCGATTGTGGAAGGGAAAATATATTAATTATAAATTATCAACAATCGAGCAAGAAGTTTTAGAATTAAAAAGGGATGATGATGTTCCGGGGGCTTATATGGGGCATTTCTATGAAATGTATTCTCAAAATCCGGAAAAATATAGTGGATTAATTCAAGCTTGTATTGAGCATAATTATAATGATGTGAAAAATCTGCCCCTAATATTAGATGTAATGCTTAAATCTTAATAGTGTTAAGACCTTTTTTTTATTATCAATTTAGATTTCAATAATTATTAGTTAGAATATCTTCCTCTAATATAAAATGTAATGCTTAAATTTTTTTTAAAAAAAAGGAATTTGGAATTATGAGTATATTTTAAAATTTTTGTTTTTTTATGTTTTAAACTAAATATTTTATAAATTATCTAGTTCAACCCATTACTTTAAACGCATCTTTCATTCCCAATAAAGTTTCTATTCTCAATGAAAACCCTTCAATATCCCAGAATGGCTGAAATGTTTTTGTTATATACATCAAGGTTTCATCTCCCTTATCCTTCTCCGCCATTATAAGATTATATCCCTTAAATCCACGCTCACTATCGGGACAAGTAAAAATCTGCCATTTCTTTATAAAAGAAGGCATTGGACCTTTACTTGCTTTAAGAAATAGCTCCATTATCTCTTTCGCCTTATTAGTTGGATACCATTGAGTTACCATAATAATCATTCATACTTTACCTCTTTTTTAATTAATTTTAATAAAATTGGATTTTAAAACGAGTGATCATTGAATTAAGATATATATAAAAATTTCCTTTTTTATAGAAAAATGAAAATTTAATAATCAAAAAATAATTTGAAATAAATTTTAAGAATCATTAGTCAGAATATATTATGGAGATTCCGCACAACAAGTATGATATGACCCAAAAGGCATTAGATGGAGTAAAATCAAAAATCGATGCCATGGAAGAATCTGCTTCAAATAAATACATTTTTCTTGGATTTGATGGTTATATAGATTCTCTCTATTCTTTAGTTGCAAATCGAGAAGATGTTAGTAATTGGACGTTAATGAATTCAATGACGCAGATGGCTGAGCGTATTATTAATTCAGCCGGAAGTTCAACTAATATTGAGCGGGTTTTGAAACGAAAAGTTGCAGGAGGTTTTGCACCAAATACAGGAAAAGCATTATGGAATTTGGGACTTCGAGTTTTCTTAGTAGCTGCGATGGGTCTTCCAAAGGCTAAGGAGATCTTCAAAGTTTATCCAGAATTCGTGGAAGATATATCTATAAACGAACCTGGACGAACTGTAGGTTTAGAATTTAATGACGGTAAGGTTATGATTACCGATTTCCACAACATTTATGATATCTCCTGGGATAAAATTATCAAAAAAATAAAAATCCCCAAGTTAATTGATAGGTTTAATATTTGCGATGGATATGGTTTTGGGCATTGGTCATTATTGCTAGAAATGAATAATATCTGGATGAAAATCAAGACTGAAATATTTCCATCTGTCTCAAATCTAAAAGAAAAAATCTTTTTTATTGATTTAGCAGATCTCAGGAAACGGAAAGATGAAGATATAAAAAAAATGATCGATTTATTAATAGAACTTGAAGATCAAGTCCAAATATGTCTTAGTTTAAATGATAGAGAAGTGATTGATATTTCAAGAGTAATTAATGGAGTTGATAAGATTGATCCTAATCAGCCTAATTTTGAAGGCTATATTGAAGCGGGAAAAAAAATCAATGATATCTTGAATTTTTCTTATTTGATCATTCATGAACCACATTTTGCCACTATTACAAGGAAAAAAAACCATTACTGGGTATCTCAAGCTTTTACAAGCACACCAAAATTTAGTACTGGTGCAGGAGATCATTTTAACGGAGCAACATTAGCTGGATTGGTTCTAGATTTAAATCCAGCTGAAGCTATATTATTTGGGAATATTAACACCGCAATATTCGTGAGAACCGGAGAATCCCCAAGATTTAAACATATAAAGGCATTTATGAAAAATTATATGGATTATTTAAAAAATGAGAATCTAGAATTTAAAATGAAATAAAATAAAATTAATTAAAATTTCAATTAATTAGTGATATAATTTTGAAAATAATGGAATCCTTACGTAAAAAATTGTATGAAGAGAAATGGAATTTTAAAAACAGAGACGCTCTTATTGACAAATTGCAGAAAGAATCTTACGATATTATTATTATCGGTGGAGGCATCACAGGAGCTGGAGTTGCAAGAGAAGCTGCCCTAAGGGGCTTAAAAGTTGCTTTAATTGATAAACAAGATTTTGCTGCAGGAACTTCTTCTAGAAGCACTAAAATGGCTCATGGCGGGATTAGATATTTGGAAAGTTATGAATTTAGATTAGTTCGCGAAGCAACTACGGAAAGAAATTGGTTAATGGCCCATCTTCCTCATTTAATTAGACCAATTCGATTAATACCAACTGCATGGAAGGGTGGAAAAGATAATGTGTCTCGAGTTCATTTAGGTGTGCGGATTTACGACTTTTTAAGCAATTCATTCTCTAAATTTAAAACTTATAAAAAACATGAAATTTTAGAACCGGAAGAAATCATAGAGCTCGAACCTGCTATAAAAAAGGAGGGTCTTTTAGGAGGCGCTTCATATTATGATACATTTGTGGACGATGCAAGATTAGTATTGGAATCTATTAAGGAAGCAGTTATAAGAGGAACTGACGCACTTAACTATGTTGAATTTAAATCTTTTATTAAGGAAAACGGAAAAATTGTTGGAATTAAATGCTTGGATCTTGAAAAAAATAATAAATTTGAAATAAAAGGAAAACAAATCGTAAATGCAACCGGAATATGGACCGATACTATCGTTGAAAATTATCCAGATGATATTCCAAAACCCGTTATTAGACCTACAAAAGGAGTCCATTTGGTATACCCTATTGACAAAATAAAAGTAAATAATGCAATGCCTATTCGGTCAATTGATGATAATCGCGGGATGTTTTTAATGCGTCGAGGAAATATCGCTTTAATAGGAACTACAGATACAGATTATAAAGAAGACCTTGATATTCCATACTGTACTAAGGAGGATGCAGATTATGTAATTAGAGCTGTGAAAAATATATTTCCTCAATCGGAATTAGGATATGAAAATCTTATTTCTACATTCGCAGGAATTCGACCTTTAGTGATGCAAAAAGGAAAATCTGAAAGTGAACTTTCAAGAGATCATTTGATTTTTTGGTCCAATGATGGTTTACTTACAATCACTGGCGGTAAATTAACTACTAATAGAAAAATGGCTGAAGATTTATTTAAAGAACTTATAAAACATAAAGTTTTTAGCGGCATTAGAAGAAAGAAGAATTTCTCCAAACAAAAATTCATTATCGGCTTAGAAAAGTCTGAATGGCAAAAATTTATAGAAAATAATAATCCAAAATTAGATCAAGATATTTTAGACCACCTTTATCAACAATATGGACATGGTGCCATGAAAATAATAGAAATTTGTCAAAAAGATAATGCCTTAAAAGAGAGACTCTTACCTGAACATCCATTTATTACCGGAGAAATTGTGTATTCGCTTAAAAACGAACAGATTCCTCATTTAATTGATGTCCTTTGCAGACGAACCGAAATGGCAATCTTAATACACCATAAAAAACAGAAAATCGTTGCCGAAAAAGTCGCCAAAATTATGGCTAAAGAATATGGATGGAATGAAGAGAAAAAAAGTGAGGAGATCAAAATCCATCTTGACCACATCAAAAAAACCATCTTTTTTTAACTTTTCATTGTGACAAAAATCGGACGCAATAAATATTTAAAATCAAGAATTCATCTAATACTTAAAATTATAATATTTTAGAAAATGTGATGTTTAATGATTTTTCAAATTTGGGATGTCTTTCAAGATTTTTTTGACTGGATTGCAGAATCAGGCGCAATCATGTTGATCTTAGCGGGTTTGATAGCAATTACATGGTTTGGCTATGAATCTAAGCGACGACGTAGCATTACTAAAAGGAAAGTAGATGAGTATGAGTTTAATGTTACTAAATTTTTAAGAATTTTATCATACCTAGGAATAGTAATCGGAGTTTTTTGTATTTTTTCTGGAGCAGTTAGCCTGCTTCGAAATCTTCCTCCAAGTTTTGCTTATCGTGATAATGTAGCCAATGAAGTAAATCATTTTACAGCAATAAGTTTGATTGTAATTGGCTTGATTTGTTTCTTAAAGCCAATAAACGATTTACCTTGGTCTGGCATAATTGGTTTAATTGTTGGTAGCATAATTACATTCATAATAGCAATTTCTATTCCAGAACAACTTGCGGAAGTAATTGCGGTTTTTATTGACCCGCGTTGGGTGTTAGGTATATTATTTGTTTTAATAGTAGCTATCGTTGCCTTAACTGTAAAATTCTACATTAAAGGGTTGATGGCAATATCGAAAGTGCTTTCTTGGCCTCCAATAGCGTTGATCCTAATGTTTTACTGCTTCATACAGGGTGTAGCTTTGTGGGGATTTGGATTTTCAGTAGTTCCAAACTTTTTTTAGTCATAAAATCAAAATTTATTTTTTCTTTTTTCCTATTTATAATGGTTTAAGTTTAATTTATCTTCTATTTAAATTCCGAATTCAATATATTTTTAAAATTCCATATCCAGGTCCCCCTTTCCTACATAATCTTCAAGACCTTCAATCTCTACATCAATTATTTCTTCGTCTGATCCCTGTTTTTTCTTGGAATTTGATGTTTCACAAGAAAATTTATTTCTCTCATTCTCATCTCTCAATCTGAATTCTTCGATTAGGGGGCCATAAGGGCACCATCCGAGTCTATGGCAAGGTTTAATTACATTTTCATCATTAATTTTTTCAGTATTTAACCATTCACCAACCATTGAAATCAACTTTTTTTGTTTTATCTATTTTATTATCAAAATGGAAGTATTTAAATAAAGAAGAAAATTCCAGTAATTTTTCTTTTAATTTATTTATAAAGAATTTAAAAGAAAGAGAATCTTCTGGATTTAGATTTGGGATTATATTGCCCAACTAATCCTGGTAATTTTTCCCCGCAATTACCACATTTATTGCCATCTTTTAAATTAATTTTGGTAAAACTATATCCTGAACGCCCCAATACCAAACTATCACAATTGGGGCAGTAGGAATTTTCGCCTTCGGGATGTCTCATATTCCCTACATATACATAATAAAGCCCCACTTCTTTTGCAATATTATAGGCTTTATCTAAAATCTCATAGGAAGTTCTTTTTTCTGACATTTTAAATGTGGGATAATATGCTGAGAAATGTAATGGTGTTTCGGGACCCAAATTATCCTTTACCCATTTTACCAATGCTCTAATCTCCTCCAAATTATCATTCTGGTTAGGGATTATTAAGTTAGTTGTTTCAATATGCATTCCAGCTTTTTTCCATCTTACACAAGTATCTAAAACGGGTTGCAAGAAGGGAACTCCACACAATTCTTTATAAAACTTGTCGGTAAAGGCTTTGATATCCACATTTGCAGCATCCATATATTTCACTAGTTCGGCAGATGCTTCTGGTGTTGAATATCCATTTGTCACAAGGATATTAAGTATATCGTTTTCGTGCGCAAGTTTCGCCACATCTATTATAAATTCATGCCAAATTAAGGGTTCATTATAAGTGTATGCGATTGTCTCCGCTCCACTATCAATTACTTTTTTTATCAATTTTTCTGGAGTTGTTTCATATAACCCCATACCTTTTCCTTCAAGTTCCTGAATATCGAAGTATCCACTTTTTCCATTTTCTGTGGGAGTGCATTGTGAAATATTCCAATTTTGGCAATGTTTACACGTAAAATTACACCCTATTGAGGCAATAGAATAAGCAATTGCTCCCGGCCAGAAATTATATAGTGGTTTTTTCTCAATTGGGTCTAAACTTCCCGGCGAAATCATTGACCCGTAAATTAATGTATACATTTCACCCTCTATATTCATTCTGGTTCTACAAAACCCTCTTTTTCCTGGAGCTCTGACACATCTCCATGCGCATACATTACATTTAACTTTATTATCTTCTAATTTTTCCCATAGAATTGCTTGTTTTTTCATTTCCTACTCAAATTTTCTCTCTTTATTTTTCCATTCAATCAAATATATTATTGATAATTTTTTTTATATTTTTAATTGTCTTTTTTATAAATTTTATAGGAATAATTGATAAAAACATTTATGTCTAAAAATTTATCTGAAATCTCTAAGAAAGAATTGTTAAAACAAATTAAAAGCTTGAAATTAGAATTAGAAGAATTAAAAAAGGAAGAGAGTAAATTAGATTATATTCATAAACTATACGATTTAGCACTACTTCAATCAGAGAATCACCAATTCGATGATTCTATAAAAAATTTAGAAGAGTGCTTGAAATATTATGAGACTATTCCCGATAATTTAGGAAAATCATCTATTTTCGGTTCTTTAGGAGTGGTTTGTTATTTAAATGAGGATTATATTAAGTCTCAAAAAAATTATCAAAGTGCTCTTGAGTTATATGAGAAGTTAAATCTTAAGCATGAACAAAT
>JAHLWH010000107.1 GCA_019058015.1 Promethearchaeota archaeon
GGGAAGTACTTTATTAGCTTTAAACGAGTATGATAGATTTTACTCCATGATGACAACGTATCTACAGAAAATTGCTAGTAAACTAAATAAAAAGGTGTTCTACTTTGATTTTGTATTCCTTGAAAAAACTGGAAAATTCCATAGATATAAGAGTCGAGTATACAAACTCCAATCAGGGTCTTACCTTAAATTAGATTTCACCAAAATAGGAAGTGATGAATATAGACAGAATCTTTCACGGATGTATGAGGCTTTAATGGACGTAGCACATATAAGATTGTTAGGTTCTGAAGAATTAAATGGGAATCCTTCACTAAAATTCCTTAGAATAGATACATACGCTCTAAATTTCTCTTTCATTTGTTTTAACAATTATTTTTAAGCAATAAATCTATTACTTGTTAATATTATGATCATTTTCCTTTATAAATAAAATCCTTATTAACCTAGCCCCGATTTATTGTGGTTTTCTTAGAGATTTTTTATCTTTAGTTATATAGAATGATGTCCATTAAGATTTGATCATTTTTTTTGGAAATTATTTCAATCTTCTGAAATATATGTTATAATATGATTTTCTAATAAAATAGAGCGGATTTACGCCATTACTAATTTCTTCTAAATCTTTTTTCTCTAATGTTAAAATAACCTTACCCCCACTAATTGTATCTCTTATTTTTCTCCTTGCGGCCTCATCTTGGTTTCTTCCAGTGATACCTTCCCTTGAAATAATAATACCTCCTCTCAAATTTTTGATTCTTAATTTCTCGATAAAAGTGCTAACTTGCGAGGAGCTAACTTTCTCATATCGATTTTTACACTCAACAATAAAAATTGAGCCTAATATTTCTAAAATATTCATATAATTTGAGATTATTTCAACAATTAGATCTATTTCCTCAGCTTCTGTCTCAACATCCATTCCCGCAACTCTAAAACATGGGATTAAATTAAATAGTTTTTCTGTTAAATTTTCTAATGCTCTCCCTTTTATTTGATTAGATATATTTCCTCCTTCGTAAGAGTGAACAAATTTCTTAAATGCTCGACGATAATTATTTAAAAGAATAGCATCCTCTATTTTCTCGCCAGAATTAAAACAATAATAAAAAGGACTTAGTTGATCGAAATTCAATTTGGGATATTTAGTTAATTTATTTAATACTTTCTTTTTTACCAAGTATGATTTAATCTCTAATCTTTTAATATTGTCTTGGCAAAATCTTTGTAATTTATAATAATTCTGTAAAATCTCTAAAAAAAATTACAGTTTTAAATATCAAAAATAACAAGAATCTAATGGATAGAGAACTTGAGAATTATGATTTAAAAAATTAACATTACAATTCTTTTATAAAAAGAGATACTCTTTTAATTCAGGTTTTAACTCAGATATACTAAAAGCATCATTCCATACCGGAACATCTTTCATAACTTCTCCAAATTTATCTAAATATTGTTTAGAGAATTGTATGACAAAAAAGTGTTCCCAAACATAAGATTGCTCGATAAAATCCGTGTTTCGTACCAAATCACGAACATTTTCTTTCTGTATTTCATTCCTATCATACCTTAATCTCACGACTTTAATTTTTCTTCACCTTTTATATTTAATTCTTCTTTTTTTAATCCTTTTTAGGAGAAATATAATCCCCGTCAATCACAACATTTAACTTATCATTATTATTAATTATTAAACTCAACAGATTTGCTCGATTCACTTCTATAAGCTCCACAAGATCATCAATTTTAATTCTTGCTACCTCTTTAATAACATTTTTAATATCATTAAGCTTGGTTATATCTTCTTTTGTTGATATGATTTCACGCCTTATTCCCGCCACATCTATCCCATATACATTTTTTATATCTTCTAAATTATCATTTATCCATGTTTTAATGATGAAATTAATAACTCCAGACTGACTTTTTCCAAGAGTTCCAACTAAATTTTTTACAATTTTGCTATAGAATAAATCCAAATTTGCAGTAATTCTGTCGGATACTATAGTTTTTTCTATTGAATCATCAACAAATTCTTTTTCAGGCATTATTTTTCATTAATTTTTTTTTTCAATTTAATTGATTTTTTTTTACCGACAATAATTGGAAACAAATTTTTATATATAAATCTTTGCATCATATATGATGCAGATCCGATCCATTTATATATCATAAGTATAATATAAGGATCGTACAAAAATATTTATATTAGGATTAAATTTTTGTTAAAGGTTGTGTGGTTGGATGTTAGAATTAATTAATACAAAAGAGAGAGTAATTGTAGAGATAATTAATAAAGGGCAGTTGCATCTTGAAGATCTTGGGGTTCCGAAAAAGATTTCAGTTTATGCATCTTCAATTATGTTTCGATATTTGCAGGAGGGGAAAATTCCTCAGAATATTTTGAATTATTTCGTCGCTGCTTTATATATTGCTAAGCGTCATCCTTTATCTTTCCCAATGCACAAAAAGAAATCGAGGTTTTGCGGTTTATATATGATTGAGGAGGGTTCTCTTGATTATTGTGTTAATGAAATAATCAGGACGTTGGGTTTCAGAAAGATTTTAGATGATAAGAATTACCCATATTTTTTGGATCCGCTTGATTTGGGTTTGAAGATTATTAAAAATATGGTTGAGAAGGAATGTCAGGAGGAGTTAATGCAATTTTTTAGTAGTAGTATTCCCGTAGATGCACAATTTTTGAGTGAGAAATTAACTACGATGGTAATTTTTGAGATGCGAGTTTTTCACGATGAGTTATTTCGGCAGATTTATGAGATTATTTATGAACTTGTATCAAGTGAGTTAAAGGAGTATAATAATTACGTAAAAATACAAAAGGAAGTTTTTATTTAGCCCTTCTTTTTTTTAAGAATGAAAAAAATCCTAAGTTAAAAAAGATAAGAAAGTGAGATTAAAATACCTAGAAAAGCATAGGATAAAATTATTTCAACAATCAAAAGCCAAATCGTAAATGAAAGAGATTCTATAAATTCCAGTTTATAGAGTTTTGAAACAATAAAACCACCTAGAATACAATCGATAATAAAACCGATCCAACTCCCTATTAAAAAACTTGCAAACAAAAACGATATGATTAATATTATAATAAACAACAGAAAGTTAACAGCTAATGCGATGAAAAATGAGTCATTCCAATTCTTCCTACCTGCCCACCATTTTGTAATTAAAGTTCCAATCACAAACCCTATTATTAAGGCTAATAATATACGTGTCGTATCATCAAGAGTTAATTGTAATAAGATTTTATTCCCCTTGAATTTTTAATTATTTTTTATGTCTTATCTGAAATATCAATATTTTTGAATGCTCTTATAAATAAAAAGATTTTTTTTGTAGTTAAGCAAATACAAATTGATGATATATCTATTGATATGTATCGTAAGGATTTCTTTTTTTAGGATAGGTTGTTTAATCTTTTATCATAAAAACATTTATATATCTTAGTTTAAGTATGTTTTACAACCAATAATAATGAATTGGTGTATTTTATGAGCAAATCTAAAAAAGAATATTATGTTCGGGATTTAATTATCGATGATGAATATGGTATAATTGATTCTAATGTTTCAATTCAAGATGCTGCGAAAAAAATGAAGGAGCTAGGAGTGCCGGATTTAGTGGTAGTTGAAAAGGAGTCAAACAAGGTCCTTGGGGTTGTAGCTGATTTTGATATTGTTCAGAATGTAGTTGCAGAAGGTATTGATCCAAAATCTGCAAAGGTTATTTCAGCAATGTATACAATTACTTCTGTATCTTTAGGCACTCCGGTTTCCGAAGCATTTACAAGGATGCGTGATTTACAAGTTAATGTGGTTCCCGTGGTTGAAAAAGAAAAACTTATTGGAGTATGTACAATTCAAGACTGTTGGGATTACCTTCCAGATGTAAGTGAAGATGAAATAGGTCTTATTCCAGTTGCCGATCCAAAAAACGCAGAATTCTGGTTTACAAGTGTATGTTCAATTTTAGCGTTTGTTTTGGGTATACTTTTACCTCTTGTTGGAGTTTTTGGATACTTTTCTGCAAATCAAACAGATCTCATGAATTTTTTTGGTATGGCTGAAATTAGAGGAGGAGAAATTACTTTTTATTTATTTGAAGCGCGTGGTACGGATTTCTTTGTTCCTTTAAGTAATTTAATAGCTAGAAATGGTGCTTTATGGGCAATATTAATAATTTGTAGTTTCTCAATACTAATTATTGGTATTATCGGCTTATTCTCTTTAATTTATACAAGTTTTTCTGATGCTAGGAATATTAAAACGGGGCGAATTGTGCGAACAGTGATTCCATGGTTAATTATTGTTATTATGATTCTTGAATGGGTATTTTTCATTGTTGGATTTATGACTGCAGCACCTCCTGTTAATGTATTGGTTGATGGTATAGGATTATTTATGTCAATTATTTCTATGATACTATTTCTTCTGGCTATCAATCGTGACTATTTGTTCCGTCAAAAAGGAACATCGAAGTCCATTACAGATGAGGTGTCGGTGTAAAATGCCTCGTGGTGGCGGTGGTCGAGGTGGTGGTGGCAGCCGAGGCGGAGGTGGTTTTAGAGGTGGCGGATTTCGTGGAGGTGGTGCCAGTTTTCGAAGTAGTCGTGGACGTACGAGTGGAAGACCTTTTGGTCGAACCGGTGCTAGACGAACAGTAACTAGAAGCACACGAGGACCTTATAGACATAGACCTTATAGACGTTATGGTAGATATTACAGACGTTGGTATTACCCTTATTATCGACCTTGGTACCGAAGATGGTGGTATCATCCCTGGTGGTCAGGGTATTATTATCGCCCTTGGTATTATTCTCCTGTATATGTTGGTGGAGGTATAATTTTTATTATTATATTTGCATTAATGGCACTTCCATTACTCGGTATCGCGATAGCATTTCCTTTTGGTAATGCAGATACATCTGGTGTTGTAAATTATAGCTCAACGGAGACATTATATTATAATGAATATTGGTATGAATATGAAAATATTAATCAAGGAAATGAAATCACTTTTTCCGTCCAATCATCGCCTAGTTTAATCAGTTTTGCCATTTGGGATCAGCCATTTGAATCATTCCCTTTAACAACTAAGTATGGATTTTTTAGTGATCAATTCACTGTTCAATCTGATAACTATGAGTACTATTCACTATATTTAAAACCTGGATCGACAATTGATTATGATTTTAATGCGAGTAATCCTATAGATTTCTTCATTGCTGATGGATATAATTTAAATGAATGGAACTCGTATAAGAGTTATTCATTCGAATTAGAAATAAATAGTACAATGGCAGATAGTGGATCGTTACCAATTACTGCATCTATGGGATCTAAGGATTATTATCTCGTGTGGTATAATGAAGAAATTACTGCTGTTAATGTTGAATTTATTGTTAATTATACTGCTACTGACGTGATAGACCTAACAGAGGCTGAATATTATGTGGAAGCAGTCGATATGATTTCTGAAACCTCAATTACTGCTCCTAATGATGGTAATTGGTACTTTTTCGTTTATTTCGACCCAATGAATTCACCAGAAGAATCTACATCAGTTACTTTTGATGTGAGTTACGATACAGGGGTTAATTCTATTGATAGATGGATTGACTTTCGACCAATATTGATAATAATCGGAATAATCGTCTGTATAGTCATTATTGCAGCAGTATTAGCTAGAAGAAGCCAAAAGAAATTGAAAGCTAAAGCACCTTCTAAACCATCAGCTAAATCACCATATGTAAAGGGAAAACCTACAGCATCAGTTACTTGTGTTCGTTGTGGTTCAGAACTTCAACCGAATGACCAATTTTGTCGGAATTGTGGAGGTAAAAGAGAAGGAAGAGCAATCGGTGGTACTTCAAAAACTACACCAGCAAAATCCAAGATTTGTGCTTATTGTGGTAGTAAAATTCCAACAAAAGCCAAATTTTGTGGAGTTTGTGGCACTAAAATAGGAGAATAACTAGTTAAATAATATTTAAACGTTAATTTATAAAATTTTTTTTCTTTTTTTGCTTATTAAATTTCATTTAAAGCATATATGTAATATTGTATATGTCTAAAAAGAAATAAAAATAGAAAAAATAAAAATCATTAGAACTATAGAAATTAATCGATTATTGAGATGCAAGTAATTTGATTAGGTCTGAAATTAAAGAAATGATACAAGATTTAAAAAAAAATAATACTTCTGGTGCAAATGAACTAATAGATGATGCTTATGAAATAATAAAAAGACAATTGGAACTGATATCGGATCCAAATAAAGATATTAAAGAACTTATAATTGAGCTTTCAAAAAAGATTATTGAATCTCGCCCTAGTATGGCGACACTTATCAATTTTATCGGGTACTTTATTCACGATTTAGAAACCTTTACTAAAAAAGCTCTGTTCCAAAAACTAAATAATTATTTAAAAGAAAAAAATAAGAGAAAAAAAGCCCTTGAACAAGAATTCCTTATTTTTCTAAAAAACTTTAATAAAAAAGATATGAAAATTATGTTGATTTCTTATAGTTCAACTATCACTAATCTTCTAATCAAACTAAAGGAGTATAATTTTGAACTTTTTATCTTAGAATCAAGACCACTTCTTGAGGGACATACCGTTGCTGAAGTTTTATCATCTCATTTCAAAACAAATCTCATAATCGACGCTGCCATGGGAAAATTCATTAATCAAATTAATTTAGTCTTAGTTGGTATTGATAGTATCTTAAAAAATGGGGCAATAATAAACAAGATAGGAACGTATCCTTTAGCAAATTTAGCTAAGGGAAAAGGTATTGATGTATATGCTGTTGGTGACTCGTTTAAATATAATCTTAGAAGTCATTATGGTGAAGAGATTCTCATAGAAAGAAAACCAACACAAGAGATTTATAATAAAACGATACAAAATAAATTGTTAGAAATTCAAAATTATTATTTTGATATTACTCCTTCAAAATACATTACAGGGATAATTTCCGATTTAGGAGTATTAGAAATTCAAGAATTTTTAAATATTATAAAAGTTAATCTACCAATTGATTGGTTTAAATCTTTTTATGAATGATATTTTTTTAATATTCCTTTAAATAAATCGTAATTAATATTTATTAATTCTTAGAATTAAGCTTAAATAATAACCATAATACTTTTTTAGGTGTAATAAAAAATGAAATCAATAGAAATTTAAATTTTATAAAACAAAGGAGGTGTAATATGAGGCAAAGGGGTATTGTTGGTATTTTAGGTTCAGTTGTCGCAATAGTTATTATTTTATCAGTTGTTGCTTTTATAATGTTTACTCCTTGAAACTGTGAAATTAATATAATAAGTCCTAGATATTCAGAAGTTTGGGATGAGTTAGGAGATTATACAATAATATGGGAAGCATCTGATTCAATTGAAAATGTTAAGATCGAACTCTATAGAGGAAACGATTTTATATTAATAATTTCAAGTAAAACCATTAATAATGGTCAATTAAATTTTACGATTAACGAAAGTAATGCGGAATTTCTTAGTGGTCTTAATTTTAGGGTAAAAATAGCCGATTTTAATAATGAAAATAATTATGCATTTAGCGATTATTTTACGATTAACATCAAATCTGATAATGGCAATGGTGGTGGATGAGGTTAAACATGACAAGAAAAAAAATAATTATTATAAGTTCTGTTATTACCGTCATAGTTTTAATCTATTTAATTCTTAGATTTACAATTTTTACTGAAGGCGGTTTAATTTGATGGTTTAGAGAAATATTCAATTTGTAAAAAAAACCCAAGATTTAAATGATGAATATTCAAAAATTGTAGGAATATTCGGATCGGAGTGCAACTCCCTTCTCTTGGTTATTAAATTTTTTAAAAAAAAAGATTTCTTTCAAATAAGCAACACAAGTACAAAAATTAAGTAATATCATAATAGAAATATTTCATTTTTAGCTTTTTAATAATATTTAGATAAAATTTTATATCGTAAACTTTTATTCTATTTTAAAATCAGTGAAATTTGTAAAAAGCTTAAATAAATTATTAAAATTTATAATAATGGATAATTTTAAATAAGTGATTTCCAAATGGAAAATTCTAAAAATCAAGATAAGGATGACCCTGAAAAAATCTATTTTGAGGACATCGTTAATCTAAAGAAGAGTGGTGGGATAACGATACCTAAAAATATTCGAGATGAATTATTTCCTGAATCAATAGAGAATATTTTTTTCAAATTATATGTCCCTAAAGAAAAAGATAAAATAATTTTAGAAATTTTGCCTGAAGAAGAGGCCAAAAAGCTTTCTGAAGAATTAAAATTAAAGAAAAAAACTCAGCAAATACTAAAGCCGAAATCTAAAGAAGTTGGAGGACGGAAAAAAAAAGAAAAGGTTTTAGGCCCTCAACCTGACTTTGGTCGTTATTTCGTTTATAATTTTGAAGCTCAGCAAAAACTTAGACCAATATTAGAATCTGTATTTTATAAATTTGCTGAGACTCCTATTAATTTTGATGATGCTATGGGACGAATTAAATATGGGTTGGTTTCTTATCTTGGTTCAAATAATATTGAAAATGCAAGATTATATTTTTCGGTTATAAACTTCTTATGTGATGTGATTGAGAAATTCAACATACCGAATTTGATAGAGTGGATTAATGATAAGATTATTGATAATATAAAAAGTAAATTTCTTTACGAACAATCGTTATTAAGTTTGATCTCAACGTCAAATAAAATGCAAAAATATGAGAAAAGCGAAATATTTGTGAATAAAATCTTAAATAATATTGACAGTTATTCAAAAAACGAGTTATATAATATTTTAAATTCATTTGAGAATTTAGTAAAAATAGTTTATAAAGATCGTTCCTATCCACAAATATTTGAACTAATTAAAGAAAAGTTATTGATTTATCTAAAAGAAATTGAAGATGTTGATTATAAAATACAAATAATTGAGTTGTTAGAGAATCTTAAATTTATTGAAACTGCATATAATATTGCCAAGGAAATATCAATGAATTTACCTCCAGAGTCACATAGAGTAGAACTTCTGAGAGAAATTGTAAAAAGATTACATAAAAAACCGATTGTTTAAAATTTTTTATTGATATTTGGAATATTAATTATTTTTTTTGCCTTTTTTCAAAGATTTTTTAATTCTTTGCTTTTCTTTTTCTCTTACTTCATGTTCTTTCTCTTTAAGTTCTTTTTCTTTTAATTCCAACTCTGATTGGGATAATTCTCTTTCTTTTTCAACTAATTCTTTTTTCTTTTCTAATAGTTCTTCCTTTACTTCTAAACTCTTTTCTTCTAATTGTTTTTCTTTTTCTACTACTTCTAATTCTTTTTCTTTTAATTCAAGTTCTTTTTCTTTTAATTCACGTTCTTTATCTGCAAGAATTTTTTCTTTTTGTTCTAATTCTTCATCTATTACTTTGTCCTTTAAAGCCTTCTCTTTATCCTCTAATTCTTTTTCCTTAAATTCTAGTTCTTCTTTTTTAATTTCAATTTCTCGTTCTTCCAATTCTTTTTCTTTTACGGCCAATTCTCTTTTTTCTATCTCTTTTTCTTCTAAATCTTTAATAGAGGTAAGAGATTTTAAGACATTATCGCATTTTTCCTTAAAATTATCATCTGCTTGTTTACAAGATTCTAAAATTACTTCTTCTAAATTAATGGGGCTATTTTTTCCAATAGATTTTAGTGCTTGAATAGCCTTGGTATGAACAAATTCTTGCTCATCAGAAAGTTTTTCAAGAATTAATTTAATTAAATCTTTATCTTCGATTTTATATACCTTAGCAATGAAGTTTATTAATTGAAGCATTCCTTCCTTTACATTTGGATCTTCAGATTTTAATAATTCCTTAGCGAAGGGTAAAATAATTTCATATTCCATTTCACATATTGGTTTTAAGGCTAACACAAAAGCATATCTTAGAACGTCGTCTTTTATCGCTAAGTTTTTAAGCAACTTAGGGATTATTGTTCTTATAACAACAGCTCCTTTCTTTGCAATATGGGAAAGTTTTTTAATTAAAATCTCCAGACGATTAATATAATCCTCGTGTTCAAAGTTTAGATATTCATATATCGCTTCTACAGCACTTTGGAATTTTTCTTCTTCAATTAATTGGAGTATATTTTCAAATATTTCGTTAGACATTTATCACTATCTCCCTTATTTTAGTTAGATGAATTAAATTTATATATATTTTTTTCATTTTTTTTGTTTTTTAATTCTTTTTTTTATATAAATGGTTAAAAAATTCAAATATATTTTGAACATTCTCATAGTTTATTTGCCGTTTTCCAGAAAATTCATGATTTATGTTTGTTTTTAGTTTTATATTTAATTTTATATCAATATTGTTTGACTCATCAAAATAGATTTTTATTTCATCAGAAATATCGCTTATTGTATCAATATCTTTTAAAAATAACGACCTATTTTCATCGATATCTTCATTAAAATATTTATGCAAATCCGTTTGTTTCTTTTTAAATACTCTTAAAGAAATTAGAATTGAATTTTCTGGCGTTCTTTCAACTATTATGTGAGAATAATTTGTGGCTAAAAATAAAATAAGATTTTCCAGTAAATTTATAATAGATATTTCATCTCTTCTTAAATTACAGCAAACATATTGTTTTTTTAAATAAGATAGATAAATTTTTTTAAAAAATTGGATAATTAAATAATTGTCCGTCAAAAAATATCTAAAATCATCTTTCATTTTTCTCTTGAAAGATTCTAACACATTTATAACTTCTTCATATTTTCTGAATGATAAATTTTTAAAAAGAGATCGGTAATTTTTTGGGAAAAAAATTGCTAAGAAATCTAATAAATAGATATAAGAATCAACTGGTTTATATAATAGTCTTTTCTTTTCTTTATCTCGAGCGATAAGATTCACCAATTGTCTATAACAGAATTTGGGAACATCATCTAATTTCGCTCCTGATATTATTCGCAATTTTAATAAAAATCTTCTTGAACATAAGGGGGTTAAAGTACATTGAATTCTATCTCGTTGGCATCTAATGCATAATGCATCTATATCTTTAGCAACATTTTTTAAGAGTTCTGTATTTTGTTTTTTAAATCCATGTTTTAAAAGGAAATCAATGATTGCGCGGGGATCAGTATTCATCTTATTTTTTTAAGCCAGAATATTTCTAATCAATTTATTAAGTTATAGTAAAAATCTAATATATTTAATTTTGATTTTTCTGAAATAAGGAACACTTATAAGAGTTATTTTTTATTATTGATAATATAAAAAAGCTGTCAATAGATGATTTTGAGAATTGCTACGGCAAATTTATATTATTTATGATAAAAAAATAATTTTTAGTTATTCTTATGCATTAGCTTTTAATAATGAGCAATTTAAAAATGTTCAAGACCTATTAAATGAATTTATTGATTTACCAATACCAAATCAGTTTTTTCATCGCCCTTTTGGAAATTATCAATTGTTTTACATTACAAGAAATAAAATTTTCTATTTAATTATTGCCGATCTTGTTGATAAAAGAGACTATATTAATGAAATTTTAAATAAAATTACTAAAAGATTTCAAAATTTATTTCCCAATTCTTTAGAGATTAAAGAAAAAAATAAAGAAAAAAATGAATTTATTGAGTTTTTGAAAGATATTCATTATGAACTTCATTCAAAGATCGCACTAATAGGACCTTATGGTTCAGGAAAAACAACAATTGCAAATCTTTTAAAATTAAATTTGGAACCAAAAATATTTATGAATTTTGCAAAATCTTATAAAATAAGTATTGAAAACTTATATTTTGATTTATGGGACTTCCAATTGGAAGACAATTTTTCACCATTATGGAATAAATTTTTAAGTGGTAGTGATTTAATTTTGCTGGTTTTTGACTCTACAAATCATAAAACCAAAACATTGACACATTTTATTAATCTTCAAAAAACCGATGCAAAATTTTCAAAACTTATAATATTTGCAAATAAACAAGATTTATCGGAAGCGATAGAAGCTAAACAAATAGAAAAGGAATTTAATTTTCCAGTATTTGGTATTTCACTTAAAGACTTTGAAATTAAGAATAAATTAATAAAAATTATCTCAAATGAATTAAAGATAAAAAAAGAATTTCCATCAGAATTTGATGATTTATTAAAAAAAGCAGAAAATGAAGTTATTAATAAAAATTATTCGGAAGCGATTAAACATTTTAATTATTTAAAAAATATTTGCAAAAAGTTTCAAGAATTTATACATTTATCTTCTATCGAGCAAAAAATTAGTGAAATCGAAAAATTAATCGAAAAAGAAAAAAAAGAAAAAGAAGTAGAGAAATTTAAGGTTAAAGCTCCTGAAAAAATTTCATTTTCTCAAAAAGTTTCGGTAAAACCTCTTCCTCCTCAAGATAAAACAACTAAAATAATAACTTCAGAAGAAAAGCCAATTAAAGAAATTGAAAAAAAGACAAGAAAACAGTTTTTAAAACCACAAGATATTAAGGTTAATCTGGATGCGGTTAAAGAAGATTCAATTATAAAAACTTCATTTGATACGTTAGAGAGTGAACTATTTTATTTAATAAAAGAAAAACAAGGAATCATAAGTTTAAAATTATGTAAAACTTATGTTGATAGACTACAGAATAAATTGGAACGACCATTAACTTCAGTTGATCTTCATAAAGCCGCAGAAATATATTTAAAGAAAAAAAAAATCATCCATTAATGCATAAATTGTTCAGTACAAAAATTTATTATTTCCATAAATAAAGAATTGTTGAAAAAATAGAAGGTACATAAAAAAATAGAAAGAATAAAAGTTAATATTTGAGGAAAGTAATCTAATTTAGTTATTGGTCTTATATTCTTATTTTTTAAATATTTTGGAGTTCCAATGAATATATCATTAAATGTGATGGAAACCCAAATTAATATAATTATGAAATAAATAATTAATAGTGCCCAAATTGTATAACCAATAAATGAAATATGCGGTAAATCGATTAGTGATTCTGTAAAAATATTTGAGATTAAATTTATTAAGATATTTCCCAGAGCAAACGGAATTGTTAGTAAAATACCCCCAATTAAATAAAAGATTCCAAAAATCTTATATTTTTTCCAAAATCCACCTAAAATTTTAATATTATCATCCAAAGTCTCAAGCATTACGGGTTTTAAACTGTAAAATAATAATATTTTTACTAAAATCATACAAAAAATAAATAAAAAAACAAAACTTCCATATTCAATTTTTATTAATTCAGTTGGTAAAAATCCGATAAAAGCTGAAATTAATAAAATCATATTGAAATCAGAATTTGAAGACAATCCTAAAATCTTTTTAATTGAAAAGGATCTTCCATCAATTGCAGTAAAGGTCTCAGTTAATGAGTAAGTAATTGATATAATTAACCCAACAACTGCAATGATTAAAATTATAAGTGAATTTATTACTAAATCATAAGTGAAGGTTAAAAGGAATTTAAATAGAATAAAATTAATTATTGGGAATGTTAAATTGGTAATTGTAAATAAAGTTGTATATGTTGAATCGTGATAATAAACCTTAAGATGATATATAGAAAAGGGAATAATTCCACATGGGATACCAAATCCAAATAAAAATAATAAGGAGATTATTAGATTTAAGGCAGGATTTAACTCAGAATTTCTAATTTCAGTTAATATGAAAGAATTAAATTCAAAATAAATTAACAATAGTCCGAGAATTAGAAAAATGATACTTAAAATTATTGAAATGAAGAAAAGTCTTAATAGTTTAAATGGTTTTGAATATATTCCAAAATAGAAAATTAATCCCAGAGAGATATAAACAATTATAACAAAAATTACAGTTATTAAAATATTTGAAGTAAGCGATGCTCCAACCAGACTAAATATGATTAGAATTATTAAGAAATCATATAAATTTTCATTTATAATGCCTGTCATTTCATCTTTTGAAAAATATAATATGATGCAACTCAAAACAAATATAATTTCCCATAATAGAAATGTTCCAACATTTAAATTAAGGTTAAAATCATAATATTGTAAATCAAATAATGAAAAAATAATAATATTTAATGTATTAACAAATAAAATTATTAAATTTAAAATAATCAAAATATTCTTCCTATAAATTGATTTGGAGCAAGAAATTGACCAAAATAATCCAATTGAAAGACAATAAAGCGGAATAAAAGCAAGTAGAATGCCAATCATTATTTTCTCAAAAATTTAATTTTTTTCTTGTTTTTCTACAATTGTTGAATCGATTTTTAAATCTTTCCAGATTTCCGATTTTGTTTCTGAAAATAAGAACTTCCCTTTAATATAAAATAGCCTAGGAATGAAACAAAAGAATACTATATATATAATTAGAATAATAATACATACAAAAAATAATAATTGAATTGTCGTATTTTCTATAAAGATCTCGATTCCTATGGACCCTATTAAAATAATAAGAGAGGTAATGATACTTTTATCTTCCTTCTTTGAAATTTTATAGGATATTATAATTATAATTAATAACACAATTCCAAAAATTGATAAAAGTATAACAAACAAATCCGAAAATTCTGCAATATATTTTATAGAATATCACTAATTTATGGTATTTCTATTTAATTCTATATTAACAATTGTTTAATAAAAATTTTTTTTAAACCTTTATTTAACTTAAATTAAAACATTTAAAATTATTATATATTAAAGGGAAAAATTATGCCGAAAGTAATTATAATTGGTCATGGAGCTCGTGAACATACAATTGCTGAAGCTTTAGTAAAAGGTGGTGCTGAATTATATGCTTTTATGAGTTTCAGAAATGCAGGTTTAGATGAATTGAGTGAAGGGCGTGTTAAAATAGAGAAGGAAGATAATTTCAAGGAATTAATAGATTTCATCAAGCAAAATGGTATTAATTTTGCTGTAGTTGGACCAGAGGCTCCGTTAGTTGTAGGAATTGCAGATGCATTAGAAAAAGCTCAAATTCCATGCATAGGTCCAAAAATTGAAGCAGCGAATCTGGAAGGTTCAAAAATATTTGCAAGACAATTACTAGATAAAAATAATATTAAATCAAATATAATGTATGAAATTTTCGTTTCTATGGATGGGGTGGAAGAATTTATCAAGGAACTCGGTGTTGAGAACGTGGTTGTTAAACCAGATGGATTAACAGGTGGTAAGGGTGTAAAGGTTTATGGAGATCATCTTTTTTCAAAGCAAGAAATAATTGATTACTGTCAAAAATTAGTTAAGAATGGAATGTATTTCATTATAGAAGAAAAATTGAATGGAGAAGAATTTACATTACAAACTTTTGTTGATGGCAATAAAGTTGTTGGGTCTCCATTGGTTCAGGACCATAAAAGAGCATATAATGACGATAAAGGACCTAACACGGGTGGAATGGGTTCTTATTCTATTGAGGACCATTCATTGCCATTTATTGATGTGTTTGATATAAATGAAGCAATTTCAGAAATGAACAAAGTCGTTATTGCTGTAAAGAAAGAGACTGGAACAGAATACAAGGGCTTTTTATATGGTCAATTTATGAAAGTTAAAAAGGGAATAAAATTAGTAGAATTTAATGTTAGATTGGGAGATCCAGAAGCAATGAATGTGCTTCCAATTTTAACAGATAATTTTGTTGATTTGTGTTATAAAATTTTAGATGGAAATTTACCTATGAAACTTAATTTTGAAAAAAAAGCGACTGTATGTAAATATTTAGCCCCAGAAGGTTATCCCGTGAATCCTTTGGGAGACCAGAGAATTATTATTCATAAAGAGAAAATTGAAGAGATTGGGGCAAAGTTTTATTATGCTTCTGTTTATAAAAAAGATAATTCAATTTATACCACTACTTCGAGAGCGATTGGAATGTTAGGGATTTCCGATACACTTGAAGAAGCAGAAAAAATTGCTGAAAAAGGAGTAAGTTTTATAGAAGGAAAATTATTTCATAGAAGTGACGTTGGGACTAAAAAGATTTTGCAAAAAAGAATTGATCATATGAAATTAGTTCAAAATCAGCAGTAATTACAAAATAGAGATTAAAATGAATAAAAAAGAAGAAGAGATAATCGGAATTATTGTTAATGTTAGCGAAAGTCAATTATATAGTGATTTCAAGAGATCTCCAAAATCTGGTTATCATCATATTATGCTTCAACAGAAAAATGGAGTAAGGATTAAAGTATATTTATCCGATCTAGCAATGGGGATACAAGATTTCAAAAAATCCGTTATTTATTTTATAAATAAAAATACAGGGGAAATGGTAAAAACAGGAATCGTTAATCTTAGACGGATTATTAGCTCTAAAGTTAGTGTGAAAGGTATGATTGACAAATCTCAAGAGCCATATTATATGAATCGAGTTTCTGAATTCGTTTTACTTGATAGAGATTAAAAATTTTTATTGAAATATCAATTTAATGGTTTTGAAAATATCTTACCTAATGGTTTAAAATTATGATTATTTTTTGCCATTACTTTGAGAAATAAATTTTTTATAATATTTTCTCCCTTCCCTGAGATAAAATATTTTCTTAATATCTTTAATGCTCGTAGAAAACCAGAAAATAAAAAAGATTAAACCAAATATAATAAATATTGATGATGACAAGAGAGTGATAAAAAAATAAAAAATGAGAGAGATTGATATTAAAAAACTTATCATGAACAACACCAGGCGTAACATAGTTCTCTTCATAAATGATTGATCATTCAAACTTAAGTGACAATCACAGCAAATTGGAGGCACTTTCACATTAAATTTTGCTTCATAGTAAAGGCTTTGAACAATTGTTAGGAGTCTATGAATTCTATTACCACATAATACACATTTAATTCTTTCTTTCTGTCGATCTCTTTCAATTAAATCAATCTCTCTTTTTGGAAAATAACAATTATTATTATAATAATGTTCACAAGCCTTACAAGTTAATATCTTCTCAAGTTGCTTTTCTTCATATATAGTTTTATTTGAAATTTTAAAAAATTGATAATATGTATGATTTTTACACATTGTTCTACCTTTATTATCAATCTCAAAGGACGGTTCTATAAACTTCATTAAATGTCAAACAAATTCTAAATGTTCTTCTAAAAAAGAAATATTTTATACTTATTTATTTTTTTCCTTTTAATTATATTGTGAGAATTTAAATGAATTTATGAAATGTATTTATTTCCTTTAATATTTTTTATGAAAGATGAATTTTATATCAGATTTTCTAAGATTTAAATGAGTTAAGATTATTTTTTTGAAAAAGATTTATCAAAATTTTTATATAGTCATATTTTTATCTTGTTTTTGTCTGACTTATGAATATTCCAGATTTAACTGAAATTTTTTTCAATTTAAGTAAAAAAGCTATTCTCGAAAGAGCGAAAAAATTCATATTTTCTACAGGACTAAATGACGGAGCAAGTCAGCTAAGTAAAGAAAATATGGCATATGGTTTAGCTCAGTTTCATTATATACAACAGAAATTTGGGTTAAACCCAAAAGCATTATTTATTTCAACTCCAGATGAAACGATTTCAAGAAATACTTTTCGATGGAATTCTGGGGTAAGTTATGGGGGACGATTAAGCTGGGGAAATGGTCAAGATAGATTTATTTTTCTAAACACAAAACCCAATGGTTGTGGTTTATTAATTGGGGGTTTAAATGAAAGACCAAACCCCTCTAAAATAATAAAAAGAATTGAAGATATTAAAAATGAAGATCTATATTTAGAAAATGTTAAACTCAAGTGGGATTACTCAGTAGGAAATCATTTTATTGATATTTACCAAACAAAAAATTTATCAGATATTGACTTTCCCCCGTTTATGTTTGTTATTCATGGTTCTGTATCTGAATTTCGTGATGATCACTACGGTTTAGGGTTATATATTGATAAATCTAAGACGTTAAAACAACATGCAACTCTTGTTGAAACACCATTTGGGAATCAGTATATAATACAAGATAATTTAGCAAAGGAATATCTAGATTTTCATAATTACGCAAATCGTTTTGCTGAAAAGAAAAGAGAATATATTGGAAGTAAAATATTTAATGAATTTGATATAATATCTAATAAGTCCCATCAATTCTTAGCTGATTATAATAATATTTATTTAGGTTGTCATTGTACAGATCTTTCAAAGAATACAAATACCCAATCAAATTTATTTCCAATCTGCATTAGGGCAGATATGCCTGCATATATCTTCGAAGGAAAACCAAATTTATCTTATACAGTTATGAAAAATCTTAATTTTCTAGAACTAGCACAGAAATTTGATTTAATAGATATTTTATTAAATGCTAATATTTTGCCTCATGGTGCAGGATATGCATTCCCTGATATCGAAAATGTGGAAAAAGTAATAGAAATTGGAACCCATAGATATTTTCTGTGCAGTCTAAAATCTAAAGTTGGAGCCAAAAAGATTTTCAGAAATCCTCGCGAAATGCAATTCATTTATCGGGATCGAAGTGTGATACTTAAAACTATACAACTGGATTTGGGACACATTGTTGCAAGATTGGATCCTGATTTTATATTAAAAATTTAGATTAAAATAGAAGTCATTCAATTTTTGATCCCAATTTTATATCTTTTTTTTCGTCAATAGTTAAAAGAGACACATTATCATCTTCATCAACAGCGGCTAAAAGCATTCCTTGAGATAAAATTCCTTTCATTTTTTTAGCTTGTAAATTAGTTAATACAATAATTTTTTTTTCGATAAGTTCTTCTGGTTTATAAGTTTGAGCTAATCCGGCAACTAGAGTTCTTTGTTCAAATCCCAAATCTATTTTTAATTTTAGTAATTTATCCGCATTTTTAATTGATTCTGCTTCAATTATCTTGGCAATACGTATATCTAATTTTTTAAAATCTTCATAAGTGATTGGGGAGTTTTTTTTAGATTCTTTTACCAATTCCTTTCTTCCTCCTTTTTGACCACGAATTTCTTTTAATTTATTTTGAAAATCTTTTATTTCAAGTTTTTTAAATATTGGTTCTGGTTTTTTAATTTTATGGCCGGCATTAATAGCATTAGAGGAAATTTGAGACCATCTAGTAAGTTTTCTTTCTTCCTCAAAATTTAAGAAAACTTTAATTTTTTTAGATGATAGAGGAATAAATGGTTCTAATAAAATAGATAAGCTATGAACAAATTGAATACATATATTTAAAACGTGTCCTGCTTTAGTTTTATCTTCTTTAATTAAATGCCAAGGTTCTTTTTCACTTAAATAAATATTTGCTTCTCTAGAACACGATAGTATCTCTTTTAATGCCTTTTTTAACTCAAACTGATCAATTAAATTTCCAACAACTTTACCAATGTTTTTGATTTTTGAAAGAAATTCTTTATCTAAGTTATCTGTTTTTATTCGTGGAGGAACTATTCCCTCAAAATATCTGTAAATAAATGTGAATGTTCGATGGATAAAATTACCTAAATTATCATTTAAACTATTAATATTATTTTGAAATTCTGACCATAAAAATGAAGTATCGCTCTTCTCTGGACGATTAAAAATTAAATTAAATCGCCAATAATCTACAGGTGCTAGTTCTAAAGCCTCATCAATCCAAATTCCTATGTTTCTAGATTTTGAAAATTTATCATTCTCAAACATTAAAAATTCAGTTGATGAAACATTATAAGGAAGTTCAAATTTCTCATTTTCGGGTTTATTTTTATTATATGCTATAATTAAACCGGGAAATATCAATAAATGAAAAATAATATTATCTTTCGCGATGAAATAAACAGAACGAGTGTTTTTATCATTCCAAAAATATTCAAATTTTAATTTATCTCCAACTATTTTTTCTGCCCATTCTTTAACTGCAGAGATATATCCTAATACAGCTTCGAACCAGACATATATCGTTTTTTCTTCTGCTCCTTTAAATGGTGCGGGAATTCCCCATTCTAAATCACGAGTAATTGCTCTCTGTGGTATTCCTCTCTTAATTGAATTAAGGCATGATGTTCGGGCATTTGCAGGTATTATTTTATTTTCAATAATAAATTTCTCCAATTCTTTCTCTAATTTTGGAAGATCCAAATACCAATGTTTTGTTTTTTTTATTATCGGTTTTTGTCCACATATATTACATCGAGGGTCTATCAATTCTATAGGTGTTAAAAGTTTCCCACAATCCGGTGAATCGCACTGATCGCCTCGGGCAGCATCAAATCCGCAATGAGGACATGTTCCAACAATAAATCGGTCGGGTAAGAATAAATTATCATTTTCACAATAAAATTCATCTGTTTCTTTCTCAAAGATATACCCATTTTTTTGAATTTCAAGGTAAAAATCTTGAACGAATTTCATATGTATTGGGTTATGTGTGTCTGTATAATTGTCAAAAGAGATTTGCCATTTTTCAAGAAGATCTTTAATTAAATTGTGATTTTTTATTGCTAATTTTTCAGGAGTTGTATTTATTTTTTTTGCTGCCACAATAGCAGGACTTCCATGCATATCACTACCAGATACAAATACAACTTCTGCACCCTTTGATCTTAAATATCTTGCAAAAATGTCAGCAGAGAGAATACTCCCAATCATATTTCCTAAATGCGGAATAGCATTAACGTATGGCCATGCGGCAGTACAGACCCATTTTTCTTTTTTATCAGTGTTTTTCAATTTAACGATCACCTTCAATTAATTAGCAGTAAGAATAACAACAAGATAAATAAAATTAATAAAAATATGAAGTTTATGATTTATTTAATAATAGAATATTCAAAATTAAATAAATTCAGAAAGTTATTATTATTTTTTTTAAAATAAATTGATTATCGATATCTTTTTCTTTCTTAAACTTTTTCGTTGGGAGCAACTTTTGTATTTTTAAGATTTTTTAGTTCTACAGCTCTTTTTGCGAGGATGTTTTTTATATTTTCAATATCCCCATTTATTTTTCGTTTCGCATAAGCCCATAATATAGCTCCAGGCACACCAATAAAAGTAATAACTAAGGATGCTAAAATATAATTCTGTCCGCTTGCTGAAAGCACAGCTCCTGCAATTAAAGGTCCAGTTCCTTGTCCTAATGTTTCTAAAAATTGATTCCAAGAGGAAACTCTCCCTTGAGCCTCTGGTAGATTAATTGCTTGTAGAATTGGTGGTTGATTAATTTGATATATTGCTCGAACTGAGCTGATGGAAAACCAGAGAACCCCAGTAATCCAAAATTGAGGGAACTGTAATAAAAAAATGAAATTATTGCCTTGTTCTTCAGTAAATCCTGAGTCCCCAAAAGGTACTAAAAAAATAAATAATTGAGCAATAGCAAGCCATATAATTGAAAAAACGATTAGATCAAGGCGGATTTGGATATTTTTTTTACCCCATTCATCTGATTTTTTTGCAAAACCTAAAGAACCGAGAAACGCGCCAGGCATACCAAATAAAACTACAATAAATGCAGTAGAAACTGAACTAATATTTAATGGAGGTGTTTGCAGATATGGTAATATTAAAAAATTAAGTGTACCTAATAAGACACAAGTGAATATACCTTCAATAAAGGCAACAACATTAGTTGTCCTTAAAATCGTAGATTTAACTGTTTTTTTTGTTAAACGATAATTATATGTAACGCTCTTATCTTCAAGTACTTCTGTTAATACATCTAAAGATCGAAATGCTCTCTTGGGTTCATTAATTTTTAAACCAATTATGAATGTGCTTAAAATGACCATTATGCCTACACTCCAATAGTAAATTTTCCAGTATCCCGCGTAAATTAAGGATGATGAAATAATCATACCAATAACTAATGCAATTTGGGCTATTGAATGAAAAATTCCAAAAAATTGAGAACGATTTTCTTTTTCAAGATTATCATTAGTGTAGCTCAATAATATCGGACGGATACCTCCAAGTCCAAACCCCGCTATCATATTACATATGAGAAACCACGCCCAAGAAATTATTCCTTCAGCTTCTGGTGCAAAACCATTCAAGAGATAAGCGAATCCAATCAAACTTAAGATAAAAAGAAATAAATTTTTTCTCGAAAAAAGGTCAGTGAGATGTCCAATAATCATTCCTGAAAAAGCCATTGATAAAAATTTTACTGATATGATTAAACCCATTTCAAATGCATGGAATTCATCATTAGGCCACATAATTTTGGAGAAATTTATCATATTTAATACAAAAGCAGCCATTGTAAGGGCAATAATACTATATGATAAAAAAATTGGCCACAATCCTCTTACTGTCGGTGTAATTTCAATTTTCCTTTCTTTTCGGCCGAAAAATTTCTCAATCATTATCAATCTAAATATTTAATATAATTTAATTTTACTGATATTTATTAAATAAAATAAAAAAGGAAAAATATGATTAAATTCATTCGAATTTACATGATTATTGAACCACAGTTTCTACAGGATTTTGTTTCATTATACATTTTCTTCAAGCATGGTTCATGGAAAAACGCATCACAATTCTCGCAACGATAAACATCATACTCTCCCAGAAATATTGATCTACATTGCGAACAAGATTCATCTATTTCAGCAACTTTATTTGGAGGTATTTTAACCATTCGTGTTGATTTTTTATCTTGTTGATCAATAATTTTAATACCAATTTTTTCTGTTGAAATAGAACTAATCATTTTCATTATTGATTGAGGTACTCTCAATAAAAAATAACAGAAGGGGCAGCGAAAAATAGAAGTCTCGTATTCTGACTTCTTTGCCCAGAGTGCAGCGCAGTGTAAATGATACGGTCGGCCACAAGAAGGGCAATAGCGACCACTTGCAAAAAAGTCAGCACCATTAAGAGGATTTTTAATTGAGTGGCAAATTTGACATTTTTCCTGACCTTTTCCTCCCATCATTGCTTTAATTTCAGATACTGTTGGACGTCGTAATTCTACTGCAATATCATTTACTAACGGAGGAGGATGATCTTCAGATTTATTGGAAGGGAAATAATCTGATGTTTCCTTCAAAGTTTTCTTTGATGCAAATGCTTTACCTGCACTAATTAATGCCTTTGAATTATTAAAATAACCAAATTCACCATTTGTCTTTTGAACTATTGTTTTAAGATAGTTTTCTGGATAATGCAAACTCTTACCAATTTGACATATATCAATAAAAATTCCTAAACCTTGTGCAATGTCAACCATTTTCTCAAGATCTGCTTTAGTATCTTCGATACTTCCATCAGTTATTATATATATTCTTTGTACCTTGCCCCCGATTTTCCTCATTTCTTGAACAAGGATTTGTACTGCAAATTTGATCCCTTCAACTAAATTTCCCTGACCCGAAATTTCTATATTGTTTAATAATTTAATTAACTTAGTGTCATCACTCAAAAAAGAACTTATTCTTTTTGTACCTTTTCCATATGTAATTAGCATAATTCGGTCTTTAGGATCAATTAGAATTTTGGAAGAAATGAAATTTTTTACTGAGTTTAAAGCTACTGACAATCTTCTTGGTTTAAAATCACTTCTAATCATTGAGCGAGAGCAATCAATGAGAATTATTGTATCTTCAAGTTTAATTTCTTCCAAGATAATTCACTAATTTACAAATTAACCCATATTACTTATTTTTATTCTTACTTATACTAGTTGTTTCATTAAAATAATTAATTATACTAAGAAAATATAAATCTAACGTAGTAAATTTTGAATCTTTTTTATTTGTTGATTTAATTTTATTAATTTCTTTTCACTTTTTTCTTTATCAAATTCAGAAGTTAATATATCCTTAATTTCAAATAAATATTTTAAAGTTTTTATATAATTTTTTTTCTTTTCTGCTTTAATTGATTGCTCTCTTGCAAATTCTAATTCAATTTCTTTATTAAATTTTAAGATTTCTAAAATCTGAAAAGATATTTTTCCGATTTCAGCATGTGCATTATATTTTTTAGCATAAACAAGTGCCTTTTCATATTCATTTAAAGCATCTTGATACGCAGAATTTTTATTAGCAACTTCAGCTTTGTTAAGATAGAATATCATTTTTTGATGAGATTCTTCAATACTTATTGATGTGCTTTCATTTAGAACCTCTGATAATTCTTCTATCTCCAAAATTTTCCGAATTTCGTATTCTCTTTCTTGTTTTTTTTGTCTTCTTATATCAAGTTCATATCTCTGAAATTGTAAATCTTTACTAAGAATTATATTATTTCTAAGCATTTGATAAATATTCCAAAGTATTTCTTCTCTTGGTATAATTCCTAATATTCGAGCAGTTGTATCTAATATGTTTGGAATGAAAAAATATGGCTTTTCCTTTAGCAAATCATTACTATATTCAAACACAGCTTTTTGAATGAGAGAGAAGTTGTCGATGATATTGGGAGGAATTTGAGCAGATAAAGTCTGTGGATAAATTAAATTTACTTCAAACATTTTTTCAATCCATTTTTTAACAGATTTAAACAATTCTAGGTTACCTGTTTTTTCAAATTCTTTCAATTTATCTCCATAGATCTTTTCAAAATTTTCTATAAAATGTGATAATAATTCTCTTAAATTAGATGAAGCACTATTATCTAGTATTAGACAGATTCTACAAAACTTACCATTCCGTAAGAGAATATTAAAATCTTTATATTGGAATTCATAAAATTTTCTATCATGGATATCCTCAGAAGTTCGTTTTTTATCAGCTATTGTTAATTTTTCAGATGAAAATAGAACATTTGCTTGAATAAATCCTGATAATAAAGTTGCATCAATCGGGTGATCACCAACGGCCATATTATATAAAGGTATTCCATTATTTGAAAGAATTATAATATGCCTTATATTTAAAATATCTTTATATTTTTTCCAAATATATCTATAATTCATTTCTTGTCTTTTTATATCAGAATCCTGTTCTATTGTCTCTATTTTGTCAATTATAAATTCTGCATTTTTAAATTTTTTAAATATACATCTTGGGCAATAATCTGGATAATCTAGAGGACAAACTGATTTATCTACTCCACATTCATAACCTAAAACCAATTTAAAGTAAGTCAATTAATCAACCCTTAATTAATTGTTCAGTTATTTTATATTAACAGTTTAAATCTTACAATATTATTAACATTTATTTTTTCTTTTATATTTAAAGGAATCTCTGAGATTTTAATATATAAATTGAAAATTTAATAATTTGTTGCAATACGTAATATATTTTCTATTGAATTAGAAATAACAACGAATTTAATATGAATTTTCATTTAATAAATTTTAAAATCTAAGGATATTTTAATTTTTTATAAATTAAATAAATGGTAATACAAGTGAATATCAAAAAATCAAAATTGGAATGTATCTTTTTGGTCATAATTTTAACATTTTTAATTTTGAATTCTTTGATAATAACTCCTAACAATTTAACTTTTCAAAATAATGAGAATTCTCTTGATTCTCCAATTAAATATAAAAAGGATAATCCGACAATGTCTCAAACCGATTTGGACAATCCAATTTATGGAGATGGATTAAATCAAACGGTAAGAGCATATATGAAAAATATCTCGACCTCAATAATGACTAATGGTTCTTTTAATATCACTGCACCTAATTTAAACTCGAAATTGACAGCTGGTGAATTTAATTTCACATTTGATCGAAATTATAATACTACATATGAAATCGAAGATGATTCTGTATATGATTATCCAATTATTAAATTTCCGTTTGATAATGCAACAGAGAATTTAATTAGTGGTAACAACATTTCGGGTGGGATAGCGGAGATTACAGATGATAATCCTTCATCATATTGGAAAATAAATTCTACATCTTCTCCTGGTGTTATTAATTTTACAATTACTGCCAATTTTTCCAGTTCAAAAGATTTATTCTCTTTTAATTATTATAATATTAGTAGAATTGATGTAGATTTTACAATTAACTTAACAAAAGATGTTTATCTAACTGTTAAAATTTGGGATAGACTTGAGGATATATGGAATAATATCTCGTCAGATATCTTTATAAATAGTTCAGATTTAAATGAAAAGACAATAAATCTGGACATAATTAATAAAAATTTGAGATATATAAACTCTACAGGATATAGTATTTTTCAATTTTACTTTAGAAATACTATGGATAGTTTCAATTTGAGTTTTTATGAATTCGACGCTTTTGCTTCTTCAGTTTATGAATTACCAATCACCAACATGACTTATGTTGCATTAGAATTTGATTTAAGAGGAAATGCAACCATAAATGGTTTTCAAACATGGATAAGATCTTTAAATTTATCAGCAGCCAATAATTCAAAATTAGTTATTTCACTTTATCGAGCAAATGCTACAGTCCTAAGAAGCCAAATAAACGATGATTCTTCCCCAGCGGAAAATATTTTAATTAAACCAGAAATTTTTATTGATTCTATTGAAATATTGAATTATACTAATGATTCAATAGTAAATTTTAGTTTTACTACACCGATAACAAATCTTAATGTAAGTAATTATTTTTTTGTAATAAAATCAAACATTAGCACGGACGCCTTTCATTTAATGATTTTACCACAGACGGCTCCACCACCTCAAGGTTTTGATCCTGATCAGAAAAATAATCATTTATTACTTAAAACCGAAACCGATGGCTCTTCTTGGGTAAAATGTCAAGAGTTAACTTATGGACAGTTTGATGCAAGTCCTTTTATTATTAATGTAACCCGTGGATGGATACCTAATGATATTTTAAATATAACTATAGAAAATAAAACATTATCAAACATGGAAATTAGCATCTATCCATATAATCAATCTTCAACATACATTTGGGGTTTAGGACAATGGATAGGAGAATTTGAAGAACCAATAAATACATCAAAAGGTGCAAAATTTGAAGTTGTTTTGAATTGGAATAAAAATATTACATCTCACCTATTTTTTAGTGTTTCGTACTCTGTAACAGCTTATTCATTAGAAACTGCTACTGCACATTATAACTGCACGTATGACGATCTTCCAAAATGGGAGTTGAACTATACATTTAATAATGAAAGGAGCTATTTCATCACTAATTGGTCGTTTTTGGAATTTTGGTATATATATCCTTCATATTGGACACCATATGATTTAATCTGTGCAGATTATAAATCAAAATATGATGTAAATTCTTCAGGCACATTAATTGAAAATGGTTCCTTCGGTAAATATGTTGTTCAAAATAATACAATTATCAATACCACAAATCCAAATCATAGTGGGAATTATTCTCTAAAATTAACCAGTTTTAATTGTATTTACAATATGACATCTTATTTAAATTTTAATGATTCATATTATTGGCCAACTAATGGTTTTATGTTGGGTGATAATGTCTCAATAAGTCTAAATGTTCAAGATCATGATGTGAAACCAGTTTCTGATGGAATTGCCAATGCAAGTTTATTTTTACCGAATGGTACAAAATTAATTAATTGGAACCTTTCGGATTCTAAAGGAGTAATTGATAATACTTTTGATGTTACAACTTATAATTTCGATAATTCGAATATTTTTAATTCGACCTTTTCAAACAAAAAAGGTTCTTACACAATTGGTTTCTTTTGGGAAAATGGAACTGCAATAGGCTACAAGAAAAAAACTTTCTATTTATCAGATTATGACTTTAATATAATTGATTGCACATATGATAAAGAGGAAGGAGGAAATATTTTTGAGGGAAATCTAATTAGGGCTGACACTGACTTAACTAATTACTCTCTATTAATTGCAACTGTTAATGAATCAAAGAACATTAATACATTTACAATTAATAATACAATCTCTGAACATTTTTCAAATGATGATAATTTGATTGTAGAAATTACTAATTTCCTTCAAAATGAAACGATCATAAGCCCAGGTGAAGATATTTCTTTTAAGATTAATGTAAAAAATAAAGATTTATATTTTCCTTTTAATGTAAGATTGTCTATTCAATTAGTTTCACCCATTAATCTAAATTGGATTATGACTGAAGTAAATACTCCTAATCAATTATTAAATTTTACAGGAACACCTAATGATTCATTTGAATTTAATTATAACATAACTTTTATTAATAAAAATCCAGATGGGACATGGTACGGAATAAATTCACCTATTAGACTTGGTGGTTGTCAAACAAAAGTTAAAGTATTTATTGAAAATGAATTTTGTGGTTCTTGGATAAATAATGATTATTCAATTATAATAAATGATAATGAAACTGTTTTTGAAGGGGAGATTCTTTCTTTTAAATACTTAGAAGATTTAACATCAAGAGGGTTAGCCCTCAATTTTAATAGAGATGAATTTAATATGCCAGGAATTACGTCTTTTTTCATGAATATAATAGATGAATACTACATGAGTACATTTAATCAAATTAATGAATCATTCTCGTTTAAACTTGATAGCAGTTTTAAAAACTTATCAGTTAATCCTAGTGAAATTACTTGGAGTAATAAATTTAATTTAACAGCATATTTACAAACGGAGAATGCACAACCTCTAGAGGATAAGGAAATTAACTATTACTTCTTAAACTCTAACAATGAATGGCAAGAACTTTTAGGACCCGATGGAGATAATTATGATAGTACAGATATAAATGGAAGGACAATTGTTGAGGTAGATTCAAATCAATTCTTGAAAAATTCATCTGGAAAAATTAAATTGAATTGGACAGGAAATCCATATATATTATCTTCTGAAATTAATTATTCTTTTAATTTTATTATTTTTTCAAACGAAATTGTTGTAGAATTTTCGACAAATAATACAATATTTTTGCGAAATAAAGAAAATCAGATAAATATTAAAATAAAAAATGTTGGTACGTCTATACTTACAGATATTAACATTACATTAATATCAAAATTTTCCTATTCAATATCCAAATACAATAATTATGAATTAAATTATCTCGAACCACAAGAAACTACTGAAATATCCTATAAAATTTTTATTCCTAATATAGAAGATAATAATATTACTATTTTAAGCAATATTTCTTTTAATACTTTACAAACTAATGAAAAAGATGAATTACAATTTTTTCTTACATATGATTTAGATAGTGAATCTCCCTTTACTCAGATTATACAATTATCAATATTATTTCTTTTTATTGGTATTAGCTTGTTTTATGTATTAGCTCTCTTATATAGAATAAGAATAAACAAAAAGATAGAAGAAATTTTTGAAAAACCTCCTGAAAGAAAAAGGAAGGGTAAATATGTGAAAGTTTCTGAATTACGAGCAAAAGAAATAGAGAAAAAAGATTTAGATGAGCTTCTTAAAGAAGAAAAGATAAAATGAGCATATAAATACGATAAAAAATATAAGAAAAAATTATTGATTACTTAAAACATTAATCAGGTTACGCCTTATTAGTGCCAATGAAGATAATGCATCATTTCCAGCTAAAGCAATTAAAATTAATTGTTCTGATCCAACCAATATTAAAAATCCATCTTCTAAAGTAAGAGTAATATTTTGTAATTTACCTTTTGAAATATCTGTTCCGACCTCATCACAATTCTTAATAATATTAACACAGTCTAATGCAATTTTCTTGTGGTCCATTTCTGTTAACGTTTGACCAATAATTATATTACCTTGATTATCCGCTGCGATCAATCCTTCACATACCTCAACAGCATCCATCAAACTTGCAAGAGATTGTTCGAGTTTTTCTTTATCAACCATTTATTTGACACTTCAATTTTTATTTTCTATAAAACCCTTAATACATTTTAAAGGAATATAATAATATATTAATACCTTTATTTTAATTTAAAATTTTATCTAAGAAGGCATTTTAGTTCAAAATTTCAAATTCAAAATAATTGAAAATTTTCACAAAAACTCATCTTTATTATATAGAATCAGTTTTTATATAAAAAACATAATTGTGAAATGGAATTTTTTAAAAAGTTTAAATATACTTTTATTTTAAAACTATTAGAATAAACATATCTTCTTTTGCGACCATTACCTCGCCTTTACTAGTTTCCAGTCTGATAAATTTTAGATCTCCTTCTTGAAGGGACTTAACACATTGTTCTCCTTTTCCAATAAGAGAAGTTATATAAGCACTCACATTTTCAGCAATTTCTATATCAAGATTACTTTTAATTGGAAGACCATTAGAATCTGCGATGATAACGCCACGAACTCCTTCCTTTTCTTCAAATCGTCTTATTATGGCTTTTATTGCTTTTGAATCAATCATTGTTAAAAAGACCTAATCTATTTTAAAAAATATCTTTGTTAAATTTAATATTACGCAGATATTATTTATTTATTTTATTTTTTTTATATATCTTTTTAATAAGAGAATTTAAATTTAAATCTTCACTTAAAAACAATTTTGTATGAACTGATCTTGGTTTTCTAATAATGGAAAAGGTTCCAAATCGCATAATAAATCAGTCTTTATTAAATAAAGAAAATATTGACTTAATGAATGAATTTTCTGCAAATCAAAATTATAATCTTCTTTTAAATGAAATGAGTTTAAAAAAAATTATTAGAAGAAATATTTGGAATTGCCATTTAGATTCTATGCTAATAAACTATATTAACGATATCAAGCAAGAAAAAGAAGAAATTAATTTCCGTAAAAGTGGTAAAATACTATTTTCATCATCTTATTTACTCAAAGCAAAAACCAAACGTATCATAAATGATTCACTTGATACACAATATAGTATCGAAGAAATGGAGGAAATAAATGAAAATAATTTTGAAGATGAAATTTTTGATGGTTATGTTGAAAAAACTGATGTTAATAGGCATTTAGACTTAAGAACAATAAATCAAAAAATAAATAATAATGAAATCTGCCTGAAATCACCAAAAAATATGGTTTATAAAGCGATTAATTTAAATGATTTAGCTCTAGCATTAACAGAAGTAATGAAAATCAAAGGTAAAGAAAAAATATCAAGAAAACCAAAAGGTAATATTAAGGAACAAATTAGCTTTCTTCCTAAAAGTCTTATTGAAAATAATAATAAAAAACGAGAAAATCTAAATATAAGAATTCAAAAGTTTTATAATAAACTCTTAAAAGTATATGATAATGAACCAATATCTTTCCTAGATTTACTTAATAAGCCAAATAGGCAGAGCTTAGTCGATTTATTGATATATATCTTATATCTGTGTAATAGAAAAAAGATAAAAATTTGGCAAAGAGTTTCTCAAGAAAACATTAATGATGAACAAGAATCTAAAAGTGAAAATTATGAAAATTTAGATAATGATACCAACATCTATATCTCTCCAGTCTTATAATTAACTTTATTTATAAAATTGTTTATAGAAAAGATATATTTATCTACTTTCTAATATATTCATATAATTTAATTTAATAAAATGGATTTATAGTTTAACGTGACTCTTGGCTATTTTGGACTCGTTTTACATGCTCATATTCCTTATTGTAAAAAGTCTGGAGTGTGGCCAGCCGGAGAAATTTGGTTAAATGAAGCTCTGATGGAGAGCTATATTCCCTTCTTGAATATATTACGAGAATTAAAAGAAGGTGGAATAAAGACTGCTATTACCGTTAATATTACACCGATTTTAGCCGAACAACTGGTTGACGAATATATGAAACAACGTTTCTCTGAGTACTTGGAAGACTGGATAAATCGAGCGAAATCAGATGTAAAACGATTCGACAACCACCAAGAAAGGAAAAAAATTGCAGAATTCTACTTAAAAAACTATGAGAAAGTTCGACACACCTATTATCATAATTATTATAGTGATATTTTAGGCACATTTAAATGGCTACAAAAAGAAGGGATGATCGAAGTAATAACTAGTGGAGCTACTCACGGATTTTTACCGCTGATGGAAAGCGATTCGGGAGTTTTTTCACAAATTCAAATTGGTGTGGATACATACAAAAAATATTTCAACAAGGACCCCATAGGATTTTGGCTTCCAGAATGTGCTTACAGACCTAAAGAATTAAAAGATGGGACAGTTAGAGAAAGCTTAGATTATTGGTTAAATAACTCTGGTCTGAAGTATTTTTTCGTGGATACTCACGGAATACTAAACGCTGAAATTCTCGAGAAAAAAAACGATATTGGACTACATACTAATTTCGGTTACAAATTAGAGAGCGGAGTTTCAGTTTTCGGGCGAAATGAAAACACTGGAAGACAAGTGTGGGACGCAAAAATTGGATATCCTGGGGATCCTGCCTATAGAGAGTTTCACAGAAAAGACCACGAATCTGGCTTAAATTATTGGAGAATTACGGGAAAAGATATTAATTACCAAAATAAATTCCTTTATAACCCTTTTGATGCTAATAAAACAGTTCAAAACCAAGCAAATCATTTTATTGCACTCTTAAATCAAGAAATCCCTCTCTTCTATGAAAATTTTAATAAAAAGGGACTAATATTGTCCCCCTACGATTTTGAGCTCTACGGGCACTGGTGGATAGAGGGGATTGCTTGGCTGAAAAAAGTGTTCGAATTAGTCTCTGAAAGTGAAAATATAGGCATGACAACAATTTTTGATTATGTTTCGAAATTTGAAGATGAGTTTTCAATCATTAAAATGGGACAGAGCAGTTGGGGAGAGGGCGGTCATTATCAAGTGTGGAAAAATAAGGAGCATATCTGGATTTGGACATATATAAACTCAAGCATTATAGAATTCGAAAAAATATTGGAAGCAAATCCCAATCCTGACGAATGGGGTAGAAGAATTTTTAAGCAAATGGCGAGAGAAATACTTTTAATGCAAGGGAGTGATTGGCCCTTTCTACTTTATACTAAACAAGCTAAAGACTATGCAAATCAGAGATTTCATAATCATCATCAAAGATTTAACAAATTGTTATGGGTTGCAAAAGATTTGAAAGATAAAACTAGAATTAGTATTCAAGAATTAGAAGCAATAGAAACTATTGATACTTGTTTTCAGGATATCAATATTAATTACTTTAAGAAAATCCAGTAAAAATTATAAAAAATAATTTTTAAATAAATTCATTGTACGTTCCTCTCCAATTGTAGTATTCCCCATATGCCCAGGAAATATAATAAAATTATCGGAAAGGTCAATATTATACATAATTTTATTTCTAATACTTTCAAATAAGAGTTTTTGATTACCACCTTCAAAATCGGATCTGCCAATACTCCTTCTAAAAATCAAATCTCCAGAAAATAAGATTCCATCAACTGGAAAATTTTTATAAAATTTAACACCCTTAGTATAAAAACATAAACTTCCTGGACTATGCCCTGGAGTTTCTAATATATGAAGATCAAATTCGCCCACTTTGATTATATCACCTTCATTAAGCCATCTACTTGCTTCTTTTTTCACTATTCTTTTATCTTTTTCATTATATATTAATGGAATATGATAAGTTCTAATGAGAGCTCGCATTGCCCTTGTATGATCAAAATGCCCATGAGTGAGTAAAATTGCGATTGGAATTAAAGAATTATTATCAACAATAGTTTTTATTCGATCGGGTTCTCCTCCTGGATCTATAATTACTACTTCTTTGGATTTTTCTGAACCAAATATATAACAGTTTGTAGCCAACATTCCCACGATTAGCTTTTCAAGAATCATAAATCTCAAAATTAACTGAAGGTTATTAATTTTTTTATAATTTTCTAGAAATCATCAAATTTCTAAGAACGTTGTTAAATAAACGAAAAAAAATAAGGAAATAAAAGAAAAATCTAAATTATGCCATTCCCTTTAGTAAATAGCTCATTTAATTCTTCTATTTTTTCTAATATAACTATACCTTTCGGCGTTAAGGATATTTCCAACCTTTTATTTTTATTCTTTTTTATATTAATAATTTCTCTATCAAGTAAGATTTCTTTAACTCTTAAAAAGGAATTGTAGTAAGAAAATTTGTTTAATTCCTTATAGAATGTATGCTTATTCATCTTATATTCTTTTCTTTTTGAAAGAATTTGTAAGGTATCCTTGAAACCCTTCTTTTTCATAAGTTCTAAAATTTCTAACGACAGAATGCTACACCAAACCCTAATCTAAGTTCGAATTTATAAGTAATAAAATTTTTACTCTTTTATAAGTTTTATTTTTTTTAACAATAAAGTTATTTTAGGAGAATTAATACTCAAAACTAAGTTAAATTTCTTAAAATAATTGGTTTTTTCTTAATTTTTAATGATATAAATTTATGAGTTATGAATATTAAAATCAGATATGGATAAATTTTACATCCAATTAAGAAATTCTTGAAAGATTTATAGAAGTAACTTCATTTTTAAAAGTGTAGTATGAAGATTTTTATTAAAAAATAAAAAAAATAATAGATTTTGGTTTACATATAAGAAATTTCTAATCTAATCCCCGTATTTGAACTTTTGGTTCTATTTTTGAAGCTCCAGCAAATTTTGTTAATACTGGGCAGTGACTAAATACTTTTTCCATTCGTTCTTCTACTTTCTCTTTTGGAGCAGATGATTTGATTCTTATAACAGGTTCTAGTTTATCATAACCAGATAGCATATTATCATCGAGCCCAAAAAGTGCACCAAGATTAATATGACCACGAGAAAAGACTTTCATCTCTTCTATAGGAATATCAAGAATCATACTCCAGAATTTAGTAACTGCAATAATACAGGCCCCAATAGAACCTAAAATTGCCAATAAAGGAGAAGGTCCTTGATTTGTTCCTCCTAAGCCTTCAGGAGCATCAATTAATACTACATGAGGTTTAGCCCCCATAGAAACTTTTGTCTGCATACCTTCAGAGAGCATCTCACATTCTACATTAAAATTTTTTTCTCCAGCATTGATATCTTTTTTTATGGCTTCATAGGTTTCTTTAAATCCCATAAATAATCATTTTTTTAATATTTTTTATTATTTCTAATTAATAATAAAATAATATGAATACTTATTAAAAACTTTTTAAAATTTTTGATTTTGAGTTTAAGTAAAATATAATTAATCTATATGTAAAAATCGACAAAATAATTGACTGAATAAGATATTAAATAATTGAATTAATTAATATCTCAAGTTTAAAATTTGTTGAATGTTTTCAATCGTTTCTTTTAAATAATTTAATGATATAATAACTCTGTAATGCTTTTAGTTGATGATGGGAGGTGCCTACTTTCTTTGCGCAAATAATTCATTGCTTTTTCTAATCCTTCTAATGTTAAATTGAACATAGGGAAAATTTTGGATAATATTTTCCGGGTATAACATGACCATTCGGGGTTTATAATCTCTGGATTTAACCATACAGAGAAAGGAAAATGATCTTTTAATTTTTGCATATAAATTACCCCCGGAATTTCATTGCGATGATAGTAGTAAATCGAACCATATCGGTCTGATAATTCATATGGTGCCATCGCTGCGTCTCCAACAATTATTACTCTATACTTTGAATCATATTTACGAATAAAATCTTCAAATAAAATACTACGATTATCTTCTCGAGCTGCGGTCTCATATAATCGTTCATAGATACAATTATGAAAATAATAATATTTAAAATCACGAAAATGAGATAAATGATGAGCAGCAGAAAATAATTTGTTAACAAGCGTAGCATAAGGGGTCATACTACCACCTACATCAAGAAGTAATAGTACTTTTAGGTTGTTTTTTCTTCTTTTATGAAAAACTAATTCAATATCTCCGCAATTTTTGCAAGTCTCATCAATTGTTTTATCTAGATCTAACTCATCTTGCTTTCCAATTTCTTCTAATTTTTTCAAACGTTTCAAAGCGACTTTAATTTGCCTTGTATCTAAAACTATATCTTTTCGATAATCTTTGAAAATTCTTTTTTCTGCAATTTGAACCGCCATTCTTGCACCACTAGTGGCACCAACTCTGATGCCAAATGGGTTTTTTCCAGAGTGCCCCCAAGGAGATGTTCCCTTTTGCCCTATAAAACGATTGCCAAAATTATGAGGTTCATCTTGTTCATTCATGATTTTTTCAAAATATTCCCTTAATTCTTCTAAATCTTTAGGAATCATACCCGGCGGCATTTGAAGCTGAAAAGGGAGATTATCAAAATCTAATGGTTGATTTAACCAGTCCCATATCTCGTCTTTTATGGATTGGGGGAATTCTACATCCATATCCTTATAAAAAGAAGCAAAACATCTATCAAATATATCAAAATCATGTTCTGATTTCACAAGAATACTCCGACAAGTATAATAATATGAAACCATATCGGAAATAAGTCCTTTATCAAATGCTTCTAATAATGTTAAAAATTCCGTTATGCTAACTGGTAATTTTCCCTTTAAAAAATAAAAGAAATCAACAAACATATTGTTTGAACATTTGATTTTGATTTTTAATTTTGATTATTATTTTATTTATGGCTTTACAGAAAACCCAGCTTGTTTTGAGAGATACCCCATATCTTGTTCTTTCTTAATGAGAACTCCCAAAAACGGAATGTCCTTTTCCAAATCAGCAGCAGTTATTCCACTTTTCAATAAAACTCCAATCCAATCTAATAATTCTGAAGTTGAGGGCTTTTTTCGGAGATTTTTATATGAACGGAGTGCATAAAATTGCTTTAAACATTGTATTAAAATGTTACTTTTTAGATTTGGATAATGTAATTGGCAAATCTGTCCCATAAAATCTTTCTCAGGAAATTCATTCCAATGAAAAACACAACGTCTCAAAAATGCGTCTGGTAGCTCTTTTTCATTATTTGAAGTGATTATGACAATTGGACGATAATTTGCTTTAATA
>JAHLWH010000108.1 GCA_019058015.1 Promethearchaeota archaeon
TGATATATTAAAAAAGTAAATTTTTTATTTAAATCCAAGATTATTAAACTTATTAATATATTTCTTGAGATTTTGCGCCCGTGGCTTAGCTTGGTTAGAGCGCACGGCTGAAGTAAAAATTACTGCCGATATAACCGTGAAGTCGGGGGTCCGAATCCCCCCGGGCGCACTATTATAACTCATCCAATTATTTTTTAACCTTATTGATTTACTTGTTAATTAAAGTTAAAATATGATATAAGCACTTAATTTATTAAAGAGAAAAAAAAAATATAAGATAATGGCGACTCTAAAATATTCAATAACTGGTCTTTCTCAGTACACAATCTCATTTGAAGAAATATGTAATGAGTGCGATCTAAAAGGGTGCGAATATGATAAAAAAAATCCATTTCAAATAATTATTGATTGTAAAGATTTAACGCATGCAAAAGAAAAAAGACGATATGAACAACTTCAAAAATTGCAAAAGGAGGCAGATATCGATGAAACATATGAACAAATTGCAAAAAAAGTAAAGATAAATCTACAGGAAATCTTTTCGGAAATTTGGAAAGCAAAAATTAAAGCTCATAAAGAAGAACTAAAATGTTTAGATTCAAGACGAACAGATACCATATTAGTAAGTCAATTTTCTCAACAGTTATGGACTACTTTTGCAAAAGTAATGCGTGAAATTAATAAGGAATGTGAAAAAATTTCATAAAAATTAAAATTCTGCATTATAAAATCCAATAAATAAATTATAAGAAATTCAAAATAATTATAAATAAATGTGTTTATTTAAATTAAAGTAAGATATTAGATCAAAAGGTTTTTCATCTTATGACTATTATAAAGAAAATCAGTATGACTGGTTTCAAATCCTTTGGAGATAGAACGGTTACGATTAAACTCTCCCCGGGTTTTACGTGTATTGTAGGTCCAAATGGTGCTGGAAAATCGAATGTTATCGATGCATTATGTTTTTGTCTAGGGCGTTTATCGAAAAAAACTATGAGAGCTGAATCACTAAAGGATTTAATTTTTGCTGGAACTCAAAAAGAAAAGCCTGCCTCCACTGCAAGGGTAACTATTACATTTGATAATTCAGATGGAATGTTTCCTGGTGGTGAAGATACATTCGAAATAGCAAGAGAAGTAAGAAAAACAACAGGAAGTAAATACTTAATTAATGGAAAAACAACAACCCGCTCAGCATTACTAAATGCTTTAGCACAAGCAAATATTGACCCCGATGGCTCAAATCAATTTGTTCTGCAAGGAAAAATAGTGGAATTAACTCATATGAATTCTGTTGATAGACGCGTATTCATTGAAACGCTTATCGGTTTAGAAAAATATGATGAAATGAGAGATGCTACTCTTAAAAAATTAGATAAAGCAGAACGTGATTTGGGAAAATTTGAAGCAATTTTCTCAGAAGTATCTTCTCAACTGAAAAAGGTTGAGAAAGAAAAAAATGATGCGTTAAAATGGAAGGAATTAGATGAAAAAATTAACCATTATAACTCGCAATTAATTGCTTTAAAAATATCCAAATTACAAGCGGAAGAGGAACAATTAGAAAAAGATATGGAAAAAACCCAAGAAATCATTGAAGAATTTAAAGGAAAAATTGATAGACAAGAGGATATTTATAAACAAGAAGCTCTTATTATGGAAAATCTTCAACAAACAATAAATGAGAAAGAAAAGGAACGAGAAGATATCTCTGAAAAAATCACTAAAATCAAAACAGAACTTAGTTCTAATAAAACAACGATGGAAATAGAAAAACAATCCCTTGAAAAATCAAAAATAAAAAAAGAGAACCTTGAAAAACAATTAAAGGTTTTGGAAGAGGGTCAAACATTTGATGATTTGATTGAAGATGTCCAGAAAGATATATCTAATATTGAAAAAGAAATAGAAAATTCTAGAAACTCATTTGAAATTAGTCAATCAAAGCATAAAGAAATTGAAGGAGATATTAATGAACATACAAAAATTGTTGCAGGTTTTAAAGGTGAAATCTCTACAATAAAACAAAATGTTTCTTCACTCAAAGCTGAAATAGGGGTATTGAAAAATAATATTAAACGAAATAAGAATAAAAAAGTTGAACTTGAAACCGAACTAGAAAAATTAAAGGGGGAAGAAGAAGACATTAATAAAGTCATTGATACAACTAAACAAAAACAGCAGCAAATTCGAGAAAAAATAGCAGAAATTAAAAAAAAGATTAAAAATGAAAATAACGTTCTAAAAGATTTGGAATCGCAAATCACTGAATTTGAGAACCAGAAAAGTGATATAAATAAAATAATCTCTGATCTACATTCATCTTTTTCGTCTATAAATACAGAGATTAAAATGAATAAAAACCAAATTAATACACTCAATAAAAAGCAAACTGAAATTGAGGAAGAATTCAAAAGATTAAGTGAGGGAAAGGAAGTTCAAGTAAGGATAACAGAATTGATTAAAAAGAAAGATAGCTATATTAAAGATATAGTAAATTTTAAGAAAGAGCTTTTACAAGAAGAAAATACTTTAAAAAGAAATGAACAGAATTATGAATTAATTCAGATGAAAAAAAATACATTGGAATCTGAAATTAATGAATACAATACCAGAATCTCTAATATTAAAACTGAATTAAGAATTCTCCAAAAGAATCAAAAAACTTTTGAGCGAGAAATTAAAAATCTCAATCTAGAGACAACTACAATTATTGATGATTTAACTAAAACTAATTCTAATATTGGAAGTTTTTCCAAAAAGAAAGAAAATATTAGCAAAAGAATAAATGAATTGAGAAAAGAAAAAGAAGCTCTATTAGACCGAATTCGAGTTTCTGAGGAAGATTATGAGCAAAATAAAGAAAATATAACAGGAATTTTACAAATCTTAAATATGCTAACCCAGAATATACACATTTCAGTTGAATCTATAAAAACTGCAATTCAAGAATCAAATTCTGAAGCAATTTCAGCATCTACTGAAGATTTCAGAAAATATGTCTATGATATTGTTGATATGATGAAAATTATTGAAGAAATTAATAAAGAGGATTTGTCTGATGATAATATTCGGGGTACATTGAATTCTATCACTCAAACTTTGAATTTATATATTGAAAATGCAGACTCTTCAATTGCTCAATTACTTTCAACCATAAAAGAATCTACAGACGTTGCTGTCCAAGAATCAACCTCCAATTTTGACGATTTCGTCCAAGATTTAATGGAAATATTAGAAAATGTTTATCTTGCTTTAAGAAAATTAACATTATCAAAAAGTCAAGATTTATATAACGAGTTAGAAGAAATTTCTGAAAGTATTAATTCCCAATTAAATGAATTGAATGATCATGAACACAAACTAACTGTTTTTAATTCAAAAAAGGAATCATTCGATCAAAAATTCTCAGAGGATAAAAGAAAATTAGATGATTTCTCTTCTCAATCAGAAGAAATAAAAAATAAAATTATAGAATTTGAAAACGAGATCACTGAAAAAAATAAGTTTATTGATGAGAAAAACAAAGAGAAAGAACAATTAATTAAAGAACAGGAAAATATTAAAGAGCTGAAAAAACAGTTTTGGACTATAAAGAAAGAGATTCAAGATAAAATTGATAATAGTCAAAAAGCACTTGATAATGTTCAAGAGAATTTACAAGATCTCAAAGGGATACAAAATTTACTGGAAAATATAACTGAAATTGAGGAAAATATCAAGTCTATTGAAAAAGAAATTGAAGAAAAAAATAATGAAATTATTGCAACAAATAAAAGCATTGAAACAAGGAAAAAAGAATTAGAAGTACATCAAAACAAAATTAACGATTTAAAATTAGAGAAAGAAAAATTCTGGGGAAAAACAGCAGAATTACAAAAACAAATTGATGTAGAAAATCAAAATCTAGAATTAATAACTGATAATTTGAGAGCTCTACAAAATATTCAACGACTCATAGATTCTATTGAAGAATTAAAAACTGAAAATATTGACTCGAATAACAAGATCGATGTTAATAATAAAAAAATTAAGGAACATACTATTTCTCAAGAAGAAATTCAAAAGAAAATCGATGAGGAACAAATTATAATTAATGAATTAAAAAACCATAAAGATGAGGAATTCAATAAGCAGAAGGAAATTCAAAAACACTTAAAAGATATGAATAAAAATTTACAGAAACAACAAAAAGATCTCAACGAATTATCTAAAAACAAAGAACGAGAACAACAAATTAAAACTTTAGCAGAAGAAATTGAAAATTCTTCTCAGCTCATTGAACAAATTGAAAAAGAGATAGAAAAAATTAATGAAACTCTTACTGAAGTAAATAATGAAAAAATAGAAAAACAAATAGAAATTGATGAGATAGTAATTAAAAAAGATGAATCTTGGAAAAAGCAAAAAGAAATGCAAAATGTTATTTCCTCATTAAAAGCGGATCTATCGATGGAACATTCCAAATTAAATAACCTTGAATCTAAAAAAATAATAACAACTGATCAGATTGAAACCCTTTATGAAAGAGGTAAAGATTACGGAGCTCTTCCACCAGTAACCGAAGAACTTACAGAACAAGGGCTTCAAACTGATATAATAGAAACACAAAATGCTAAGAAGAAACTTGAACCAGTAAATCTTAAAGCTATTGATCAATATGATGACGTTAAAGAGCGATTTGATGAAATAGATATGAGAAGACAAACCATTCAAAGAGAAAGAAA
>JAHLWH010000109.1 GCA_019058015.1 Promethearchaeota archaeon
CTTTTAATACTTATGTTAAAGATTATGAACATTGGAAAATTTCAGAGTTAGCATCCAGAATTGCAAAAATTGGTAAGCAAATATGTGAAACCAAATGCAAGGATATTGTTAATATTATCTAATTTTAATTTCTGTTATGTCTAATATAAACTATTTTATTTAACTAAATCATTTCGAATATAAGGATTATTTTTCTTATTCTTGATTTTTTTAATCTAACTTTTTTGAAAAAAATGAGGATTCCTTTAATAAAATCTCTCAAATTTGATTTTTTGATTAATTCTTTTATACGATGTTGTTATAATCGTTAAAGTCATCTTTAATAAATTGGAAGTATTGAGACAACATTTTAATTTAAAGCAGAACCATTCAATTAAGTAGATATAAAATTGAATAATTTGATGATGAAGAATTTATAAATTTTAAATATTTTCTATATTAGAATATTTTTCAATATCCTCTGAACACAATCATTAAAAATAATAATTCCCATTCTCTTATAACCTTCTACAGAAAAATGTAATCTATCTCCCACATCATATTTTTTATCTAGACCTTTATTACTGAGCATTCCATTGAATAAATCTGCGTATAAAATATTATTTTCTTGAAAATATTGGCACAATTCAGTGTTTAAATTATATTTTTTGTTCATATAAATCTCATCTAGATTCTCCATTACGATAGGAAGTATAGTCGTACCAATATTAATAATCCCAATATCTTTCGTCATTTTATGAAGAATCTTTATATTTTTAAGTATTTCTTCAACTCTTAACCCCCATCCTAAATCATTAGTTCCTATCTCAATTATACAATAATCAGGTTTTGGCTTATATTTCAATACGTCTCTTTTAACCCTGCGCAATAGATCTCCTGTTAATTCGCCTGCAATTCCCTTATTAATAAATTATAAATCAAGGTTTATTTGCCTTCTTTTATTTTGTGCTTGTTCTTGAACATATTCTTGACACAATTCATTTAACCAATATAAATATTGAGATTTCACATTTGGATAAGATCCAGTAAATTGGGGATCATAACCTGGAAAACCAGAAGTTAAAGAATCTCCAAAACATAGAAAAATCATAATTAATAAAATTATAATGTTGAAAAGCTTTAAAATTCTTATAGATAATTTAATATTTATTTATTTAATTTGGGAGTATAGTCTAGTATGGATAGGGCACCAGCTTGCGGAATATCATAGTAATATTGCTAAATATTGCAAATAGCTGGAAATCGAGGGTTCAAATCCCCCTACTCCCATTTTTTTCTTTTTTTTTTTATTAGACTTTTATAAAATAATTGAAAAGTACGTAACCTTCTTTCAATTTCCCTCGCATTTAAAAAGAGATATTTATTATAGAGAATATTTAATTCATCTCTACTTACATCATTAAATACAAATTGGATATTTTTAAAAGCTTTTACCTGACTCATATTAAAAAAAGGTTTTAAGACGGGAATTAACAATTCCGATAAATTATCCTTTTTCTCAGATAATTTTGAAAGATTTCCGTTTAATTTAAAGAATGAATTGATTAAAAAAAACATATGGAAAAGGTTTGCAATGAATAAATACTTCATTAGGAAAAATAATTGTTCAATATTTGATATTGAAAAAGAAATAAATAATTTACACCCAATCTTTGTTAAATTAGTATTTTCATCAATACCCATATCGATATAATCTAACTTTAATAGATAATCCTTCAAACCGGGATTTTTTTCCTCATCAAAAAGAGCCCAATATTCTTGAAATCCTTCTATAATGAAAATATCGTTTTTGTAATCTACTGAAGTATAGTATAACTTCCCAGTTTTAATATTTATTCCATTTTGAACGGGAATTGAACTTTCAGTCCAAGATTCTTCAGCAAACATAATCGAATAAGTTTTAAATGCATCTAGAGCCTCTTTAAATAATTCTGAATAGTTATTAATCTGTAATTTATATTTTTGCAAATAAGATAATTCTTTTTGAATTGTTTCAATCAATGTAATATATACACACATAAAATTCTGGCGATATTTGTTAATAGTTTCGATAGCTTTTACTTCCCCTTCTAAAGTAATTATTTTTTTTTTTTGGAGAGTTTCAATTGAGAAGTTTTCTTGATCTTTTCTTTCATATATATTATCAATAAAATGGAACTTTATTGGTGTTTTAATATACGGCGTTGATAGAATGATTTTTTCTTTCATTTCGGGAAATTTAATTATAATTTTTTTAATTTGTTGTGCAATTAAATTTAGTTTTTCTTTATTTTTTTTATCAATTTTTCGAGTATCGATTAAAGGTTCATTTTTTTTTGAATTATTGATAAGAGGATCGTTGCTGTAGTAAAATTTTCTTATAAAATAAACACCATCATCGAAATATTTTAAATTTTTAAGACTTTTCTTTTTCCATTTAATTAGGAATGGGTCTGGAATTATTATGTCAATTTGTTTAGTTCTAATTAGATCCATAAGTATTTCTATAAATTCAGCTTCTGAAATAGGACTCTCAACGTTTGGATGACAACAAATTTTATGTGCCCAAATATA
>JAHLWH010000110.1 GCA_019058015.1 Promethearchaeota archaeon
GTGTAAAACATCCTTTTTATCTGATTTATATGCATTTTTAATAATTGCGTGAAATTCTGATCATAACAAGAAACCTTTATTTCTATATTCAGAAATCTTTTTTAATAACTTACGAATTTCATTCGTTAAATTTATTGCTTCATAAAGTTTTTTATCAGTTATTTCAACCCCAAAATGTTCTTCCAGTCGAAATTTTAATTCTTTTAAATCATTAATAAAAAATTTTAAAGATATTTTATCTCGCTTTAATGGTGCATTTAAGAAATAATAAAAATCATAGGAAACATGCTCAAACCATATATCATATTCGCGATTTGAACAATCACATGCGTGAGTTATAATAATTCCTTTTATATCTTTATCTAATCCGTTTAACCCTCTCTGAAGGCAATTTCTTGCCCAGAAACAATGATTAGGGGGTACGAATTTATCAGCATCCATTAGATCAATTGTTGGATCCCCAAAAATTCTATATGGGATTAAATTCGCTGCTATCATTAATTCTTCCGGAGTATTAAAACTTGGATCAACATAACCTATTTTGTAAGCCATTTTATTTTAAATCCGGAAATTATAATTTAATTTTAACTAATGTTTAGTTAAATTATATGATTAAATATTATAAGCTTTTTATTAATCACGAGAATATTCGCTTGAAATCAATACTTAAAATAAAAAAATATTTAAGTTTTAAAACAAAATACAACTTATAATCTAATCAAATTCAGTCGAAGATATTTTGGAACACGTACAGAATATTCATAATTATTTAGCAAAAGCGACGCTTCAGCCAAGTGTAAGGATAAAAATTAAAATCTGGAACACTTACATAGTTGGAAAGATAATTAAATTTGATAATCATTTGAATCTTTTATTATCTGATGCAAGAGAAATTTATTTGGGACCAGGGGGACATCGAGAAAAAGAACTTGGAAATATTATGATACGTGGTGCAAGCATTATACTAATTGGACAAGAATATGAAACCATAAATCTAAGTGAAGAAAAAATTTCCCAATTGATGGAAGATGAAGATGAAGGTATAAGTGACAATGGAGGAGCAGAATATTAAATTTTAAAGAGTGAATAAATAATGACAAAAGGAACACCAAGTTTTGGAAAACATAACAAAAGAGCCAGCCACAGAATATGCCGTAGATGTGGAAATAGATCTTATCACCGGCAGAAAAAAGTTTGTGCAAGTTGTGGCTTCGGAGCTAGCGCTAAATTAAGAAAATTTAATTGGAGCCATCACGTAGGAGCTTTTAACGGCCAAAAGGCATATCATAAGTGATTTATTATCTAATTTTTTATGATATTAGACTTTTTATGTTTTATTAAATTTATAGATAATATATTATGATAATTGAGAGTCCTCATAGTGGAAAAAAGCCAATTATTCATGAATCGGTATTCATCGCCCCAACTGCAGTAATTATAGGTGATGTTGAGATTGGAGAGGGATCAAATATATGGTTTGGCGTAGTGTTGCGTGGAGATTGGGGTAGAATTCGAATAGGAAAATTTACTTCAATTCAAGAGAATGTAACTGTTCATACCGAAGTCGATAAAGAAGCAATAATTGGAGATAATTGTATTGTTGGACATCATGCGATGATTCATGGACCGTGTGTTATTGAAAATGGATGTTTAATAGGAATAGGTTCTAATGTCCTTAATAATTCCAAATTAGGCGAAGGTTGTTTATTAGCTGGTGGGGCGGTTTTAACAAATAAGGAAATACCTCCAAGAAAATTAGTTGTTGGTATACCTGCTGAGATTAAAAAAGATTTAAAAAGTACTGGAAAGGCATTGGGAGAAAAAAATTCAATGGGTTATTATATTAACGGTCAGGAATTCAAAAAACTTTTTGAAAATTTAAGTAAGAATTAAAAATGGTTAAAAATTACCATAAGTTGAAATTTTATGTTATTAAAAGGAAAAAATATTGTCATAACAGGTTCAGGGCGGGGCATTGGAAAGGAAATTGCATTGACTTGTGCAAGGGAAGGAGCCAACATAGGATTGACATCAAGAACTAGAGAAGAATTAGATAATGTGAAAAAAGAAATACAAAATATAGGATCTGGAGTAAAGGTTGTCATAGTGACTGGGGATATTTCAAAATATGAAGATACAGAAAATATTTTTAAAACATTGCATAATGAACTTGGTCCATTAGATGGTGTTATTGCAAATGCAGGATATTCTCGTAGGGGTTCTTCAGATACATTCGAAATTGAGAAATTCCGACAAATCCTTGATGTAAATATTCTTGGTGTCTATTATACATTAAGAGCAGCCTTACCGTATTTAAGAAAGGATGATAAAAAAAATAAAGCTAGGTTTATTGTGACTGGAAGTGGTGTTTATCAAACGGTAATGCCCTTGTTTGCAGCTTATACTGCTAGTAAATGGGGTGTAGTCGGTTTAGTTAAGGCGTTAGCGGCGGAATATAAGAAAGAGAACATTACTTTTAACATAATATTACCAACAATGGTAGATACACGATTGTTACGTGGAAGAAAAGCGGGTGATGGAAATAAAGATGATTTTATAATGAATCCATGGGATTTAAACGAATATTATCTATTTTTGTTATCAGATGAAGCGAATAGAATAAATGATGAATTGATTTATACTCAAAATTTTCAACAAGTAAAAAAAATTATTAATGAAGCCCCAACCGATAAAAAGGAAAATTGGGAAATATTTCAAGAGTATTTAGAAGAAAAAAATCCTAAACTATTTAATTCCGTTAAAAAATTAAAAAAATTTATTGAATTTCTTTTATTGCGAAGTAAATAAGTTTTTATTTCTGTTTTTTTTCAATTTATTATTTATTAGCATAGAGATTTTATACAATCTAGACTTTAAATGTGCTAAAGATTGGTCTAAAAATATTTTATTATATAGCGAAATCTTATTTTTTTAACAATTATTAGGAGTTTTAAAAAAAAATGTATTGTTCAAATTGTGGAAAACAGATATCTGATGATGTAAAATTTTGTCCCGAATGTGGTGCTGATATTAAGACAGGGATAATACCTACAAAAGCAAAATCTGTCACTCCGACCCCACTTCAGGCTCGAAATCATACAGGGAGAAATATAGCAATAATCATCATACTTGTAACCATTCTTATTATGGTGCCTGTTACTATTTTTGTAATTGTCCCTAATACAACATGGGAAAAATATGAAGAATCTTTTGATTACTATTATACTCCAGCATCTCCATCGGGTTTAGAGTCAATGGACTTCAATCTCGATATAGGTGGGATGATTATTAAATATAATCAAACACCAACCCCACATGTTGCGAAAATTGATGTTGATTTCGATATTGAGGGTCCATTTGTAGCTGGGAAAACTTATACAGATTATTTTAAGCCAATTTCTTGGTTAAATACTAGCACACCCATAACATTTACTTTAGAGTCTAAACCGGACGCTTGGATTTCTCCCATAACATGGTTCTCTTTTCATCAAAATATCACTGTGACTATTACTCTTAGAACAGATATCATTTATGAGATTGATGCAACTACTACTACTGGAGGTGTGGAAATGACAGTTCCAAGTGGTGTTACTCTTGGTAATCTCCAACTTATATCTATTACAGGTGGTGTTTCCCTAAATACGGCTAAAAATTCTACTTTCCAAGGAAATTTAACAACTCAAACAACAACAGGTGGAGTTTCGATATTAGCAAATGGCGCAAATTTTACTGAAAATCTTTATGGTCACACAACTACAGGGGGGCTTACAATGAATTTTACCAATTGTATTTTTGGAGGAAATATAGTGGAGGATGTCACTACAGGTGGAATTGATTTTAAAATCTATAATCCAGAATTTACACAAGCCAGTCAATGGACACTTACTTCTACAACTGGCGGTATTGATATTGAGATTTACCAATATAAGCCAATAGGTGCAAATATAACTGGGCAAGTAACAGTAACTACTGGTGGAATTGACTTGCTTTATGAGGATAATCAGGCTTCAGTTGGTGCTAGATTTATTGGAACGACCACCACTGGAGGAGTTGATCTTGCAAATCTTGGAGGATTTACTCAAATTGGCAATGAAATATTAGAATCCAATGATTATGACACTGCCAGTTATAAATATACTTTTGATTTGCATACAACCACCGGCGGTATTGAAGTGGATGGTAAAAGTGCTTAAATAATAATTTTTAATTTCTTTTTTTTTTTTGATTTTTTTACTTTTGTCAAATGTTATCAAGATTTTTTAATTTAAAAAGCTAAACTACAAATTTCCTTATTTATTTTATATAGTATTTAATTTATTCAATCATTTGGTTCAAAGTCTTCATATGTATAAGTCTGAATTTAGTGAAATTGAAGGGGTTTATCGATTTAAAATAGATGTTCCATTTGAGGTTAAATTTGTGTGTATATATCTATTAAAAATTGATAATAAGAATGTTCTGATTGATGCGGGTTTAAATTTAGGGGATTGGAGTAAGGTTTTTTTTTCTGTATTAAATGATGCAAAATTAAATATCAAAGATATCGATTATTGTATTATTTCACATGCCCATTTAGACCATGTTGGCTTACTAAAGAAATTTAAACGTAAAAATCCTAATTTGCAGATATTAATGCATGATATTACTAATGAAATACTTAAGTGGAGCACTGATCCTGAAAACTTTAAAGAGATTGAAATTTCAGCAAATAAAATGGCTCAAGAGATGATAAAATATGGAATTAGTGATAAACAGGGAAAAAGAATAAGTCAATTTTTTACTTCTTGGCCAAAAATGATAAGATATCAAAAACCAGATATGCTTTTACACGATGGTGATGAAATCACTTTTGGGACTAATAAATTAAAAATTATTTGGACACCAGGGCATAGTTTTGGACATATTTGCGTTTTTGATCAAAACAAACAGCATCTCTTCTCAGGTGATCACATTCTTTCGGAAATAACCCCACATATAGGAATCTTTAATATATCTCCGGCTCTTAAAGAGAAATATAATTTCAATAATATTCTTGGAAATTATTTGGAATCATTAGATCGTATTGATAAGTTAAGCCCCAAAATTATCTTTGCTGCACATCAAAAAATCATTTATAACCCTCATCATCGTATTCTGGAAATTAAAGAACATCATAAAAACCGATTAAATGAAATTCATAACTTAATTATGGATAGTCCATTAACTCCCTATATGATTTCGCAAATTCACTTCGGAGAAGATTTAGACGAAATGAATTCATTTTTAGCGTTAAATGAAGTGTTAAGTCATTTGATTTATTTAGAACATCAAGAAAAAGTAAAAAGAATCGAAAGGAATGAGAAAATTTTATTTACGGCTAATTAATATGCAAGATTCATTAGATTAACTTAATATCCCATATCATTTTGAACAAATACATTTTTCATGTCTTTGAACAGGAATTTTATCAAAAGACATATTAAGTAAATTTACCATTAACAAATTGTTTTCAAGAGTTTCTCCAATATTTAATATTGATTTAATTACCTCTAGAGCCTCTAAAGTACCTAACACTCCAGGAGTTACACCAATAACTGGTAAAGGTTCTTCCTTTATAGTTAATTTTTCAGGTTCGCCAAAAAAAACACACCTATAACAAGCAGATTTTTTTGGATTAATTGTCATTATTTGTCCATAAAAATCTTTTACACCAGCAATTGTGCATTTCACATTATTTCTAAGGGCAGCATCATTAACCAGAAATTTCGTTTTGGCGTTATCGCTACAATCTACAATATAGTCTTTTCCTTTGATTAATTCATCAATAGATTTATCATCAACATACATTTTTTTAATAATAATTTGTGTATCAGAATTCATATCATTTAATCTTTCTTTAGCTACCTCAACCTTCACTCGATTCAATGAACTATCATCATATAATATTTGTCTCTGTAAATTTGATAACTCCAAAATATCATTATCAACAATAGTTAATTCTCCAATTCCAGCTGCCACCAAATACATTGAACAAGGAGACCCTAACCCTCCCGCTCCTATCTGCAGTATTTTTGACTTTAATAATTTTTCTTGTCCTTTTTCTCCAATTTCCTGGCTAATTAACTGTCTTGCATATCTTATTTTTTGTTCTTCAGATAATGGCATAATTCTACTACTCCTATTTTTTCTTTATTAAATTTGGTTGATTAAAAGAGATCAACATAATTGTTTTAAATGTTATGATTAAAATTTATTAATTTGCTAAAAATAAAAATGATAATATGGATATTTTAAAATATATTAAAAAAAATTAATTATTTAGTATTAGCTATTTCTCTGCCGAATTCTACGCATTTTTCCAAACTTTTATCATCAGGGTTCCACAAAGCGCGTATACCGTCATTAATTACAGAAAAACCGCTCTTTTCTAAATGTTCCTTTATAACCTTTATTGATTCTCCACTCCATCCATAACAGCCGAATGACGCCGCTTTCTTGTTTTTAAAACGCATTCCTTTAATCATCTCCAAAATTTCGGCAACACCAGATAGAATTCCTCCACCAATAGTAGGTGATCCTACAAGAATAATCCTAGATTTAAAGATCTCTGTAATTAAGTCGTTTTTATCGGTTTTTGCTATATTATACAATTTAACATTAACTTTCTTATCAATTTCACGAATTCCTTTTGTAATTGCTTCGGCCATTCTTTTTGTTCCATCCCACATTGTATCGTATAATATTGTAATTTGGTTTTCTTGGTAATCGTTAGCCCAAGTTAAATATTTTTCTACGATTTGAGTTGGATTGTCTCTCCAAATAACTCCATGACTTGTTGCAATAATATCAATAGGGATTTTAAGATCTAAAACCTCTTTTATTTTTTTATCAACAAACGCACTGAAAGGCGTGAGAATATTAGCATAATATTTTATGCATTCCGCATAAAGTTCATTTTGATCAACGAGATCGTTATACATAAATTCATTGGCGTAATGTTGACCAAAAGCATCGTTGCTGAATAATATATTGTCTTTGGTCAAATAACATGCCATACTATCAGGCCAATGAAGCATCCTCATTTCTACAAAGATTAATTGTTTACCATTTCCTAGATCTAACGTATCCCCCGTTTTTACTACTTGAAAATTCCAATCTTTATGATAATGTCCCCTTATTGACTTTACGCCATTTGCAGTACAATATATTGGCGTTTCTGGTATTTTTTCCATGAGTTCCGGAAGTGCTCCGCTATGATCAATCTCCGCGTGATTTGCAATAACGTAATCAATTTTATTTAAGTCAACTTCTTTAGATAGATTCTCAACAAATTCTTTCGAAAAGGGCTTCCAAACAGTATCAATTAGTACAATTTTTTCTTCCTTAATTAAGTAGGAATTGTAAGTAGAACCACGATTCGTGGAATATTCGTTTCCATGGAATTTTCTTAGTTCCCAATCTATTTTACCGACCCAATAAACATTATTTTTTATTTTAAAGCTCATATACATTACCCAAATAATTTATTATTATTAATTTAATTAACGATATTTTTCTTCCTTTAAAAATAGCGTTTCTCTATAATATTAGCGATTTTAGTTAGAAACGATCTTTTATTCTCATTGAAAGGAAAAGAGATTATTCTTGTATTTGCTTCAAATAGAGTAATTTTCCAATATCCTTATAGAGATGCAGATTTCAGTAAAGTAACAAACAAAACAAAAAATCTATTACTAATTTCTTATGGTATACCAGGAATATCAATAGAATTATTAGAGAATTCTTTAAAGAAATTTAATTATGTGCTTGAAATGATTTCCGATACCCAATTTTCTTGTTCAGAAATAAAAAAAATAAAAAATTATTAAAAAAAAGTTAGGTATAACCATAAATTTAGAAAAAAAAGATTAATTTATTTAAATTAAATTAATAATTATTTATTTGAAAATCCTAAAATAGTATCACAATGTGGGCAAGTAAACATTTTTATTAGGTAAATTCTTTTATTCTTGGATTGTTTTTCCGTCAATCCTGGAGAAAATTCTTCTCCGGAGAAATCATATGATGGATATTTGAATGTACCAGTTTCAATATTCTGAAAAAAATCTTTAAGATGAACTTCTTTCTTGCAATATGGACATTTTCCCATAGATTTTACACTTTATTTTTCATTTTTTATCGGAATTAATATGATATCTATAAAAAATTGAGTATTTATATCCATCTGGGTTATTTTTAGTCATTTGTAGAAAAAGATAATATATGAAAATATTTTTTTTAAAGGTTATACCCACTTTTTTTATAAAAAAATTGATATATTACTCAGTCTTCTTTTTTAATTTACTTATTAGCATCAATATTAAAGCTATTACCAAGAAAAACTTTTAGAAATAAAAAAAAAGAGCATAGATTTCATCCATTTTCTTAATTATTTTCTCTCCTAATTAGAAAATTTAAAAGAATAACTGAAACCAAACAGAGAGTATTAATTGCAATCCATAAACTATAATATAAATCGACAGGTAAATACCAGAGAGGTTGAGTCAAATCAGTAAATTTATGGGGGTCATTGGTTTTAACATAACTAACGCCTAAACACCAAAGTTGAGAATATCGCTCTATGAAGTCAACAGTATATACAACCACCGAAATATTTGCTTCCGAATACTCTTTAAATTGTGTATTACTCAAACTATAATGAGTGTTAATTTGATCATAATCAGAATCTAAGAATTCCCCTACAGAACAAGCGCTCCTCATTTTTGTTATGTTAGGAGCTTTATCTTCAATCACATTAAATAATTCATCACCAGTGGGTATCCAAATCTTATCTTCAATACCCGTCGATACAATTAAGTCTATGCAAATATTGTAAAATTGCTGACGGTATGGATGACCCTCTGGAGGTCTTCTAAGGTCAAAATCAAAGATTAGATTATTATCTCTAGTAAAATTTAAAGCTTCTTCGAATGTTGGAATTTTAATCCCGCGATACTCTTCCGCTTGAGTAGGAGTGATAAGACCCTTAGCTATAGCATAATATGGATCACTATCAACAAACCATGAACCCGCATCAAGTTGTTTAATCTCGGATAAAGTAAAATTGCTTGCCCTTAAATCAGCACGATCAGAAAAAATCACTTCAACATTAGTTGTTCGCTTGAGTGTTGAATCATGCATTAAAAAAGGTACACCATCGTAACTAATCATAACATCTGATTCCCACCCAACACATCCATAATTAACAGCTAATACGGCAGCTTTAATTGTATTTTCCGGGGCAAGATGAGCCGCCCCACGATGACCAACGATACCAGGTTTAGGAGGGAAAGGTCCTTTAATAACAATAGCAGGCACATATAAAAAAGGCAGACTAAAGATAAATCCATAAGATATGATATAACAACTTAAAATCAAAATAGATTTAGGTTGTCTTATTGAGGTCTTTATTATTGCAAGAATAGGGTCTGCAATAATTGCTATGCTAATAGCACCTCCAATAAAAATTAATATACTTATATATTCAAAAAGATGAGATACTATTGCCGCTTCCTCACCGAATAGGTCTAACATTATAAATAAAAGTGCGTTAATAACAACAATAAGAATTGTTGCAAGAATTTTATGTGCTATATGAGGATCAATTCGATTAATTGTAAATATTTTTTTAAGATTGATTGTTAATAAAACAACAGAATATGTTAGTGGAATTCCAATTATAAGCAAAAAAATTAGAACATAATTTGCCTTGAATCCTATGAAATCTCCAAGATATTCATTGAAATCTGCCCATATCGGTTCTATCGCTATTAGTATCATTTCAAAAATAAACAAACTAACAAAATCAATTATGAATACTAGAAGCCATTTTTTTCCTTGTTTTCTATAAAATGATGCATACCAAGGCATAATAACTAGATATTCACTTCAATAATTAATAAAAATTTAGTTATGATTATTCGATTTTCTCATTTTTTTGTGTTTTAAAATTTGACCATTTAGAACGCCTAAATGTTCTCCTTTTGCA
>JAHLWH010000111.1 GCA_019058015.1 Promethearchaeota archaeon
ATTATTAACCCTGATGGAGTGATATTATCTTCCGCACTTTCAGGAAGAGTAAATGACTCATTATTTGTCTCAATTGGAAAAACTTGATCGGTCATTGGTAATGATATAGTTAATGCATTAAATACAGGAGCCTTAAAATCCTTTACAATTAATGGAACTCATGGAAAATTTAGTTTAGCGCCAATTGTCAGTGATGTACTTCTTTTAATCTTAAGTGGTCCGAGAGTAAAAGCAGGAATTATACATTTAGCAGTTAGCTTATTTAAAAAAAAATTTAAATCATATTCGGAAAAGAAAAAATAATAATCTCTAATTGCTGAATTTTAAAATTTATTTGTTAAATTTTTTTGAATTGTTATATTAGTGATTATTTCATAAATAAAAAATTTTTCGTTGAAATCAAATTCTTGGATGAATCTGTTTAAATGAAAAATAGATACAATAGGAACTTGAATGTAACTTAATTTAACTTTATTCTCAATTAATGTTACAATCATTGGAATAAGTTTAAAGGGCATAGATGCTTTTATTTTTTGAAGCTCATTTTGATTTAAAAGTATAGTAATTAATTTTGATATAACATCAGGATTTTTTATTAAGGCACTCATTCTTCTTGATTGGAGTTTTGATGCTTTATTAATTGCTGATAAATTATTTGTCCTACAATTCCAATGTTTTGCATCAATTAAAAGAATCAGTCTTCCCAACATGGCTATTACATCTATTTCATACCGTTTTTGATTAGTTTTACGACCATAATTTGAGTGATCAGTAAATCTAAAATTTTTTATTACTTTAAATTCATTTTTTTCAAAAATCTTTGAAATTAAATCTTCAAATTCTTTCCAATTCAATAATTTTGACAATTTCATTATGTCTATATCTAAATATTTAGCAGCTTCCAAAACAAAAAGAGATTTTTGAACTTTAACGTACTCATTATAAAATGTAAGACCACACTCAATAGATACCGAAAAATCTTTTATTAGTTCAATATCATATTGTGAGAAATTCTCAAAAAAATTTTCTTCAAGAGAGATATTAATATAAGTATCTTGAGTTCTAGATTGTTCTAATTTACTTATATTATTATAAATTTTTCGAAAAAGTAAAGAAATGGTTTTATATTTATCAGAAAATTTAGAAATCATTAAATTTCAAGGTAGAAATTTTATATTAAATTTTTATTGATCAATTTTTTTAATCCTAAGATAATTTATAATACAACGAGATAATTCAATAAGTATAAAATTTCAATAGATAATATGTGAATATAGTGAAAAGCAAAAAATTAGACGACGAGTTTAATTTAGTTAAGCATATGTTGCCGGATGTTATAAATAGTAAATTAGAGGTTGTTAAATTTAAACCCGAAGCGATTATTAATTCCTTATCACTTGAAACTGATATAACAAGAGATGAAGCAAATCTTGTAACTCTAGAGGTAATAAGAAAGATTATCTCTGCAGATCTAAAAATTTTAACTGCACCCTTAATCAGAGAATTAGTCAATGCTACATTATTATCAAAAGGGTTTGAATTATATCGATATCAATATACTAGATTAGGATTTCCATTTTATGATTTTGGTAAGAAATTGGAATCTCAAAATATTAGTAGCGAAGATATTTTTAATCATTTAAAAACCGAATACGTGGAAGTACAAAAATTAATAAATAAAATAAAAAATGAAGAATTTAAAGACAAGTAAAGAAAGAAAAACTAATCTTATTTTTCAAAGATTTAATAATTTCTAACGCTTCTAAAATTAAATTGAATTTATGTTTTGGAACAAATTAAAAATAATTGAAGATTTAAATAAGTTAAATAGATTAAACTAGTAAAAACTATTGATTGAAATACTAGGAAATTCTATAATAATTTCTATACTATAAAACATTATCAGGTAGGATAGGGTATAAGTTGGCTAATAGTCAGAATTCAAATGATCTCGAAAATAACGTGAATAATATAGAAAAATCTTCACTTATTAAAGCTATTGTTGTATCTATTTTTGATACGGAAGGCCCAACACCAAAATATTATTATCCAGAGGATTTAGATGAAAATTCACGCCTATTAATAGCAATGAAAACCATAAGTTTGCTTATGGGGGAGGCAACATATCAAGATGGCAATGCAATAGAAGGCGTTAATTATTTTGGCATTTTACCTTTCCCAGATATAAAATTAAATGGATTGACCTATTTTTTTCTAATATATGACCCTGAAGCAAGAGGTCAGGCAAAAGCAGCTACAATTACTATTTTAGTTGACGAGGAAAACATATCATTTTTCTATGAAAATATTAAATATTTACGAGTTATTATTGACAAATCTGCTTCACAGATCCAAACTGCTAAGGACTCAAATGAAATGAAAAACATTTTAAATTCTCTACGTATGCAATTAATAAATTTTATCAAAGATTTAAAACACCCATTTTCTCAAACCAGACAAATAAAAATTTTATTTGCGGGATTGGATAGGTCCGGTAAGAGTTCATTTGTTCTTGGAATAAAGAAAAAATATTCTGAAATAATAAAAGTCTTACCCACAAAAGGTGTTTCAAGGGAGATAAGTGAGTTATTTGGTGCTCAACTCATACGCTGGGAACTTGGTGGTCAGAAAAGCTACCGAGATCAGTATCTTAAAGAAAGTGAAGTTTATTTATATAACGTTGATTTATTATTTTTCTTAATTGATGTGCAAGATTTAAAGAGAAGGGAGGAAGGATTAAAATATTTTAAAAAATTAATTGAATCCCTTGAAAACATTGATGATTACCCTCCGATTGTATTATGTCTCCATAAAACAGACCCAGACATAAAAAATGACAAACAAATTCGCGAAAACATTGAATTCTTAATTATGAGAATTCAAGAATTTACTCAAAATTATTATATTAAAATATTTGAGACATCAATATTTGATCACTGGTCATTAGTCTCTGCCTTTTCCTACGGTATTAGTCGATTATCCCCAAATAGAGAGATTTTTAGAAAGCAATTGGAGTGGTTTGCTAATAAAACAGATTCTGAATTTATTTTACTCTTAAATGAAAAAGCAATAATTTTATCTAACTTTTCAAGAGATGATGTCTCAGGAAAAGTCTTCGAGATCTCCGCCCCTCATTTTCAGACGTTATATAAGACATTTAAGGAATTTAAGATTTTGAAAAAGGATTTTCTTGTGTCTTCCGGAATTTCTCAAACTAAAAAGATTTTATTTAAGAAACTTAATGTTGAGAAATATAATTTATATCTTCTCCTATTCATTAGTAGCGAAGATTATATTAAAAAAATTGATGAAAATTTGAAAGAGTTTATTTCACGGATTGAAGTATTGATAGACACATACATTTAGGGAAAAATAATTTAATTCCTATTTTTAAAATTCAATAATTGTTAGAATAAGAATAATTTTGATACATTGCTTCCTTTTTCTTCTTATTTTTACCAGTTTTTATAAAAATATAAATTATGATTAAAAAAGTTATTAGGATAATTAATCCAACTATAATATACATCATAGTATTATCTTCTATTAAATTTACTTCAAGTACTTTAATGTTTATTGATGTATCATACTTAAAAATTGCATCAGATTGAAATACAGGATTAGGAAGAACAGAATGTTCACTAACATCATCTGATAAAGATGGAACTTCGAACCATGCGCCAATATTTGATGCTAAATGAATAAAGTCCATATTATTAAAATAATTATATCCGGCGCTACCCCAAGTTGGGTCGCAAGCAATAAAGCCTATATTGGGAACATAATATTCTAGCCAAGCATGTAATAAAGCATTGGAATCAAGATTTCCTGCTGAAATTAGTGAATTTTTAAGATAATTACTATAATAACTCCATTCGGCACCTACTTCGGGATTATTGTTTGATGTAGCTTGACCAGTAGCAGAAACATTACTTAAAATCATACCCGTGCATTTCCTAGCCGGAATTCCTTGAATTCTTAATAAAGTAATCATCAAATTAGAGTATTCACTGCAATCTCCTTTTTTATTTTGATATGTCCAAAGAGCACCTCTTTCTTTGACTTGACCTACATATTCAATATTTTCAGAAACATAATCATAAATTGCTTTAGCTTTATCAATAGGGTTGCTTAATCCCTCAACAAGGCTATTAGAAAGAGATATTAAAGTAGAGTCATTCATTTCAAAGAGTGGTTCTGCTTGACAATAGAGGTCATGAATTATATCTGAAGTGTTATATATACCAATATCTCCCTCAGGAATATTAGTATCAAAAGATATTTCATTCAATGTTATAACGTATTTCTGATTAATCAAAATTGGAGCACTATTTAAGTTATCAATTGTTCGATTAAATAAATAGTGATGATTACCGAACTTATCTGTTTGAGTAATTATATCAGTCCCATTACCTTCAATTGAATGATATTCTAATGATGATACTTGTATCGGGGGAGTAAATTCATATTCGCTGGGAATACGATTATCAAAAAGAGAATATTTTAAGTAAAATGTATAAGAATTTGGACCTAAACGAGTTAAAGTCCAATTTATCGTAATTTCGTAAGTAACATTTTGAATCATATTATAATGTGTTATTCCTGGGTATTCTGAGTTAATTGAAACTTGTTCTAGCCCTTTCACAAAATTAAGGTGAATAAATGAGAGATGACAAAAAGTTAATTCAAATAAAAGGAATGCTAATGCAATAGTTTTTTTTTGCATAATATTATCAATTCTTATTTTTATCGATCTAATAAAGTCAAAAAATATAAAATTGACTATTTAATATCGGAAAATTCCATTCAAAAAATATATTAATCCAAAAGAGGCTTATATTTGATTTACAAAGTATTTTTGATTGATGGGGATGCTGGTATTCTTATTTTAGAAAAATCTTTTAAGGAATTTAATAAAAGTAAAAACTTAAAAACAGAATTATTAACTGATTTCTTTAAAGAAGTAAATAAGATGATTGATGATTTACAAGATGCCATGACCAAGGGGAATAGAGTAGGTGATACAAATAGGATTATTTCTGGAGATTACTCCACGATAATAATGTACTACCATTCATTGTCTCATGTGCTATTTTGCTCAATATCTGATGATGATGATGATAAAGAAAAACTAATCGAAATATTACAAAATTGTGGTTTAACTTTTTATAAAAAACATGAAAAGGATTTAAAGAAATTTAGAAAAACCTCAGAGAAAAATTATTTTTTAAGTTTTATTGATGAGATAGATGTATTATCAGTCGGAGGTCGTGGAGCAGAAATTTTACCAAAACTAATTATCGCAAAAAATGTACTTGAACGTATCAAAAATATGGGTATAATAAATAATAAAGAATTAAAAATTGCTCTAGAATGTAATGGAAAAAAATCCCCACTCCGAATTTCAAGAATTTTTAATACTATAGAAAGCAAAATAAGAGAGAGCCTTAAAAAATTGGAAAATCTAGAAATTATTAAATTATAAAAACTCAAATTGGGAAAAAAAAGAAAATTTCAAAAATTCATTTTAATTAATAAACTCAAAATAATAATTTCATAATTTTTGAAAAATTGGAAAAATCGAATTATCATGGTACAAAAACCAATAGTTATATCACCAAGTAGAGAAAAGCATTTTAAAAATGGTACCGGATTTTCACTTAAAGAAGTTAGAAAATCAAATAAAACATTGCAAGATTTAAAAAGCGCAAAAATAAAGATTGATTTTCGTAGAAAAACAGAACATCAACAAAATATTGAATATTTAAATAATTTAAAATTAGATTTGAAGAAAAAGCCAAAACGTGAGCCTTATAGGAAAAAGGAAGAAAGACTTAAAAAAATTATAAAAAAGAAAGTAACTAAGAAGGCTCCAATAAAATTAACTGTATTAGACAAATTAGGTCCATCTACTGAGAAAAAAATGATGGAAATTGGAATTCCTGATGTTCAAACACTAATTAAAGAAGATCCTAAGGAAGTTGCTAGCTTAGTCTCAGGATGTTCAGAAGAACGAGTAATTAAATGGATTGAAGCAGGTAAGAAATTAGTTGAGTAATTATACTTAATAAAGAAAGTTAGTGGAATAACATTGCAAAAAAATTATTATGTTTATTCTAACGACAAATGTAAAATAGTAATAAATAAAACCCCAATCTGGTTTGAAGAAGTAAAAGTAGAAGGGAATCATGAAAAAGGAACAATATTCTTCGAATCTCATGATGAATTTGACGAAAATTTTGGTAAAAGTGTAAAAATTGAATTATCCTGGTACCAAAAGGCAAGAGAACAATATTATCATGCCAAAGAAGTGCAAGATTCTATTGATACATATAATAGCATTAATATTGTAGTTACAAAAAAAGAAAACATTTGGCTCTTAAGTCATGAATGCACATATTGGTTTGGAACAAGGACTAAAATGATAAGAAAAGGTTATTACCCTTCAAAAATCATTCATTCAATATTTTTTTGTGAAATTACTGGGCGAGTTATAACTATTCATTTTGAAGTGATTAGAAAATATTATTTAAACTATGAGAAATTTATAATTGAAATGCTTCAATCGATTATATGCCATTAAATAATAAATAAATTCTTATTTTACTGATTTTTATTTTCGCAACCAAATAAAAAAATTATCCTTATTTCCTGGTCCTCCTAAAATTGAAAATTTTCGGATTTTAAAGTGTTTAGTTAATTTTTTAAGTTCTTTTTCTGAAAATAAGTGGTAATAGCGAATGTAAGATCCTTTATTATTCGATTTTTTCCAAGGTATAATTATATCACCAAATTCTTGCAACCCGTTGCTATATTGAGATTTCCTATATTTGTGAGAGAACTTTCTTTTTAACCAATCTTTTATGAAATATTTTCGAAACCTTTTTTGCCATTTTCTCCATACAGATAGGATAAATGAACCATTTTCTATCATTAAATTTTGGATATTATGCATAAAATCTGAACGATTTTTTTTGCTATATAAGTGGTGAATCGAAGCGATTGCAAAGATATGGTCAAATACTTCTTTTCTAAATGGAAGGTAAATTAGATCAGATAATATTATTTCGATTTTTCTTGTTTTTAAGCGATTATTTCCATATCTAATCAATTCATCTCTTTGATTTTTAATAATTTTCAATAATTCAATCGAATTATCTAATCCGATTATTCGAAAATCATTTTTATTACCTCCAATAATTGACATATTCCTACCATTTCCACATCCAGCATCTAAGATTGTTCCGCTAACATCAAGATCGCCTTCCATTATGGATTCATAAAACTCTTTAAACGCTCTCCAGGGCTTCCTCCTTTTTAAATCAAAATCTTTTGCAAAACAATCATAAATCATAATATACCAAAATCATAATATACCAAAATATAAAAAAATATAGTTAGCAAAAATAACAAATCCCATAAAACTTTCAATTATTTGATAATATTTTAGAGTTTCTAATAATTTTATGTAAAAAGTTACTAAATTGAAGAACTGTATCTCATATAGAGTGCATGTTCATCTAATAATATTAATGAAGAGGATTAAAGTTTTAAAAATATTAAGAATATATAGATTAAATTTATAGAGAAAAATGAGATTAACTGAACAAATACAGGTAAGAGCATCGGCAGAATTATCTAAATTGTGTCATAAATCCAAGAATCTTTATAATTTAGCTAATTGGTATTTTAGACAAGATTTCTTCAAATTAGAAAATATTCTTTCTTATTACGATTTAGACTTTATTCTTAAGCATAAAAATACATACAAGGAAATGCCCTCTCAGACTTCTCAGCAAATACTTAAATTGGTGAGTAGAAATTGGAAATCGTTTTTTAATGCTAAAAAAGATTACAAAGTGAATTATAAGAAGTATAAACGGAGGCCCAGACCTCCAAAATATAAGTCTAAGAATGGAGAATTTATTGTAATTTTTACAAACCAACAATGCAGAATAAAGAATGGTTATCTACATTTTCCAGAAAAGTCTAATCTCAACCCTATAAAGACGAGAATTAAAGAAAAATTAAATGAAGTAAGGATAATTCCTAAAGGAGTTTGTTATGTTGTAGAAATAATTTATGAGAAAAAAGAGCAAGATTTAAGCCTGGATAAAGATTATAAATTATCTATTGATTTAGGATTAAATAATCTCATAACCGCTGTAAATAATATTGGAGTAAAGCCAATTATTATTAAGGGTGGGGTTGTAAAATCGGTAAATCAATATTATAATAAGCAATTAGCGTATTATAGAAGTATTGAAAATAAGAAAGGCAATTTTCGGGATACTAAAAGAATACAAAAGTTACATTTAAAAAGTAATAATAAAATAAATACCTTGTTTCATAGAATTTCCAAGAATCTGATTGATTATTGTATTAAAAATGATATTGGTTCAATTGGGATTGGATATAATAATGGGTGGAAACAAAATATCAATATTGGGAAAAGAAATAACCAGAAGTTCGTTCAAATTCCATTCTGTAAATTATTAAAACAAATAAAGTATAAAGCAAAATTAAAAGGAATTATTTTTAAAATTACAGGCGAACCATATACTTCTAAATGTAGTTTTCTGGATAATGAACCGATAAAAAGGCATAAAAGATATTTGGGCAAAAGAATCTCCAGAGGTTTGTTTAGAGCTTCTGATGGGACAATTATCAATGCGGATGTAAATGGAGCTTATAATATAATGAAGAAGGCATTCCCAAATTCCATTTCGGTTGATGGAATAGAGGCATTAGGACTAATACCGCAAATAATTAATCAAAACATAGTTGATAATATTATTTGAAATAAGATTTATCTCCTTTGATAAGTTTTAATAATCTAGATACTTTTATAAAATATGGAAAATGTTGAAAATTTCTTTCAAACTTTTAATCAAGTGCTTGGAGAAGATATTTTAACTTATTTTGGTAAATTTTATGATTATTTATCTGATTTATTTATAGAAGCATTTATTAAATTAGAAAATGAGACTAAAAATGATGATTTCATAACTTATAAAAAAAATATTGAAGGTATTTTTGAGGTCATTTCATTAGGATTAAGAACAATTGGTGTTTCAAGAGAAATGATTATCTCATTTAAAAATGATTTTCTTAATTCGATTAAAGATAAATATGAAAATATTGATAAATATAGTCAAATAATGGATTTAATCTTAAAGCCTATAATTGAAGCTTCTCTCATAGAAATTATTATTCAATATTTTATAAGTGAAGATAAGACCCAACTTTTAAATCTCAATGTTTTCAATTTACTTCCAAAAGGTTTTATTAAAAAAGTTGAGAATTTTAAAGAATCTTATGTCTCACCTCCAATTGTTGTTTTTTTAAAAAGTGATAAAATTAAGAAGGAACCTACTCCAGTTCCAGTCGAAGTTAGGAAAATACCGGCGAGATTTATTAAACCTGCAGAAAAAGCTATAATGAATCTTTTAGATAAACTTAAACAACAAAGAATTGATAGTGAAAAAATTCTACATGAAAAGATACCTATCGAAAACAAGGATGAAGCCACGGAGATCTTAAATAAAATTAGTAAAATTCGAGCTGAGGATCTCTCTCTTATTGAATCAACTGGAGTTAAAGAATCAATCGAGGAAGTAAAAATAAAAGAATCATTAGATGTTAGAAGTGAAACATTTATTGAATTTTTTGGTAACTTCCCTCAATTATCTCCAATTATTAGAAATAAAATTAAAATTAATATTGAAAATTTACAACAACATAATTCTAAAGAGTTTCAAGATTTAGAGACATTCTATTATTTTATTTGCTCTTTTAAGATGATGGGTTTAGATTTACCTTATTCTAGAAATGAGATCGTTAATAGATTGCAAAATTTTATCTCAGATAAAGTTTTTTGTGCAGGAATCGGTTCTACCCCTGATCCTTTAAATGTTTTTTTCGGAACTGCTATTTTTTCCGAGTTTAATTTATTGTCACATGAAAATATTGACATCGGAAAGATAAAAGAATTTATTAATGGAGAGCTATCAGATTCTATTCCCTGGAAATTACATCTAAATACATATTCTTTATTAACTCTTAAAATTTTAGGAAAAAATGGAGTTTCTATCCAAAAATATCCCGAATTAGAATCTAATTTATTAAAATATGATATCACGACAACCGAAGATTATTATCCAATTATAGATTTATTTGATAAAATTTTTTCTCTTAAATTATTAAATAATCTTGGTGATTTAAATGATATTTCTCAAGAATTTCTCAAACAACTAAAACAAAGTATTACAAAAAATGGCTCTATTAATAACAATCTTACTGACACTGCTAAATTTCTGCTAATGGCATCTCTATTAAATTTTAAAAATAAAATAAAAGATGATATAAATCAAATGAAAAATTATATTCAAAATGAAACGATACTCTTTAGTAATCCAAAACGTATTAAAAAGTTAAATTGGAATGTTGATAATCTTGGATGTAAAATAGAAATTAGGATATTATATTGGATATTATTAGCATTATCCCAATTCCCAAATATTTAGCTTCTTTATATAACATTTTTCAATTTGCGATCGAATTTTAAGATTGTTTTAATGAATTTTTTTGCAGTGGCTTTAACTCTGTCTTTTTTTACGTTCGTATTCCAAATTTCGAGAAATTTATTATTATCCTGCAATTCCTTCAAAACTTTTTTGCCAATTTTTATCCATTTTTTAGTACTAATATATGGAGCATCAACTGAAATGCCTTTACAATATTCTTTTGCTTTTGTTGTATAGAACATCTGGATACTGATTTTTGAATTAGAACTTCTTAGATTTAATAGTTTAAATATAAATGGAAATGTTCGACAAAACATAGGGCGTAAATTATAAATTTTGCACTTTTTTTCTTCATCTAAATAGATACACGCCCCAGTAGATTTTTTTAATAGCCCAACAAAAGCGTTTCCTTTTTCGGTGATTATCGGTGGAATTACCATCTTTTTAAAAAAATCATTTGAGACATTTTTTTCATATATATAAAAACCTAAAATTTCTAAAATTTCATTAAAAGATAAATTTAATCCTTTAGTTATTCTTAAAATATCAAGATAAGTTACATTAACTATTGTTTTTTTATCGGAACAGCAATCCGCGCAACAAATACATCGAAATTTGAAACGATCCTTTTGCATTTTAATATATTAAAATAAGAAAGAATAGTTTTTAATTAATCTAGAAATTCCTTTTTTAATAAACTAATAATATCATCGCGATCTGAATTATCAATAACTTTTACATCTTTACCCATTGAGTTATATTTATCAGGGGGGACATCGTGGAAAAGAGATAAGATTAAAATTATGGCATTTTCAACAAGTTTGTAGTTATTATATAAATTTTCAATTTCTTTTTTTTTCTTTAAAAAACCCATTAAATTTATATAAGTTTGATCTTCCCAAATTTCAGTTTCTTTATTGGTTCTATCCTTTTTATTAAAGAATTTTAGAATTTGGTCATAGGCTTCCAATTCTTTACCGCCGTTAATGGTATTCAAACCTTTTTAATATTTTTTATTATCATCAAAATTTTTTTAATAATAAGTTCTTATAATTCAAATTTTTAAAACTCCTAAAAAAAAAATATAATATGCGCATAATATTAGTCTGTGGGTTGAAATTTTTAATAACGATTCTATTTTTGTCGTATGTTGTTCTTACTGCTTGGAGGTTTATTATTTTTGTCGGTACATATAAAAATGAAATCTTTGAAAATTGTTCTTATTAGCATCTAATTACTAAAAAAATATTTTTTTTCGAAAATAGTAATCTTTAATTAATTTCAAAACTAATTTTCTAAAAATGAAATCAAAAACTAATCTGAAAAAAATGAAGTATCATAGTATACTTCTTTATGGAATAAGTTTTTTTCTGATTTATTTTGTTTCATTTGGTATTCCAGGAATTCTTTTTATTACATTTATCAATTCTTTTTTTATTCCTCAAGTATTAAATGCTTCAAATTTTCTGGATCTTTTTACGAATCTAAACTCTCTTATTATTTTAATTATTACTCCAATTATTATAATTGTATGTTATTTATTACATTTATTCATAATAGCAATTAATTTAAAGATAGTTTTTTATTATACAGAGAAAAAGGAACCTACTAGAGATGGTATAATTCCAAGAGATTTCCCTAATAAAGCCTTAAAGTTTTATCATGTAAGATCATTTATTTTAAAGTATCCGAAATGGGCTTTTTCAAAAAGTCCATTCCCTTGGCTTACTATTAAATTATTTAATTTTATTGGTGCAAACCAGATGGGAAAAGGCACAACACTTGAAGAACAAGTTGTTGGTGATAAATTAATTAAAACGGGAAAAAATTGCTATTTTGGAGTAAATAGTGCTTTAGCTAGTCATTTAGTAGAAGGGATTTCTGGAAATGTAAATTTCTTTACTATTAAAATAGGAAATAATGTTACATTTTCAGCCTTTGGATTGGTAGGTCCAGGGACGGAGATAGGTGATAATGTAGCCATACTTCCAATTTCTGCTGCGCCAAAGCATAACCAATTGAGAAGTAATAATTATTATTTTGGATTACCCGTAAGAAAAATATTTAAAAAAAAATAAAAGAATGTACTGGATTAACCGAAGACCAAATCATAATCAAAAAAAAATCAAGAGATGTATAAAGATATGAAAGAATCAACAGAATTTACGGAATCTATGGAATTAACTATTGACGTTCTTACAGGAAGCGGAATGCCTAAGGATGCTTTGAAATTTTTATGGTTTTATATTCCGATTATATGGTTTGCCGGAACAATAACTTTAATACAATTCACATCCTTTTGGAAGGATTTTTTTGGTATACCTATACTTTTTTATTTATTATTACCATTTGTGATATTTGGCGATATTTATATTTTTCTTGGTCTTTCATTGTTTTTTACTAAACTATTATTAATTTTTATAAATCTTATTCATAAACCAAAAGAAGGAATTTTTCATATTAGAGAAGAGAGAAGAGTTTATCTTTTTTGGTGCATCAGAAAATTACTAAAAAAATTTGTAATATGGTTTGCAAGAAATACCCCTCTCCCATATGTTGATATTATAGCTTTTAGATGCTTGGGAGTGAAAGTGAATTTTTCAAATTCAATATTAGACAGCTGGTTAGATTTAGAATTTATTGAAGCTGGAAAAAAGGTTTTTATTGGACAAGGTTCAACGGTTTGTAGTGGCATCGTTGTTGGAAATTATTTAATAATAAAAAGGATAATATTTGAAGATCTCGCTATAGTTGGGGGTCATTCTGTTGTTTCTCCAGGAACAATTATCCGAAAAAACGCAATATTGGGTGCTGCATCAATTACTAGCTTTAACCAAGAATTAGAAAAAGATTGGGTATATATGGGGATTCCAGCAAGAAAATTTAAACTAAATAAATATGCCGAAAGTAATAGAGAGATTATTATAAAAAAGGACGTCGAATTTAGAGAGACATCTATAGTTAAATATAAAAAAATAGAAAAAAAAGAAGGTGAAAAATAACGGCGACTCCTGTATCTTTAAAAATGGCTCCTTTTACGGCAAGTGTTATAGCTAAAAAGAGATATTTTATTATATATTTTATTTTAATATGGGGAAGTTGCATTCCTCCCATTTTACAATTTTGGTTTTTTTGGAAAATTCTAAATATTAATGAATTATTATTTTTTTCTCTTTTGCCATTAGAATTTCTTCTTTTTTATTTAACTTTAGTTTTTAGTTCAATATTTTTTGCAAAAATAATCTTAATTTTTGTAAATTTATTTCATAAACCTCGAGAAGGTGTGTTCAAAAGAGATCCTAAAAATAGAGATTATTGTTATTGGAGCCTTCGATCAATGATTATAAAATGGCCAGCATGGATCAGTCATTCATTCCCCGTTCCTTGGCATGATGTAATTTTAATGAAAATATTTGGAGTAAAAACAAATTTTTCAAACTCAACTTTTGATGGATGGATAAATTGTGAATTTATTGAATTTGGAAATAGTATATCGGTTGGTCAAGCTGCGATAATATTATCTTCAATGATTATTAGCGATTATTTAATCATTAAAAGAGTTAAAATAAGAGATAATGTAATCATTGGCTCGCATTCAGTTATTTCACCTGGAACAATTATTGGAAAAAATTGTATACTTTCTGCATTTTCTTATACTATGGTTGACCAAGAATTAGAAGAAGGTTGGGTTTATATAGGGATTCCAGCAAAAAAATATAAAGAAAATAAATTTATAAAGACTGAAAAAGAGTTAAAGATTAAAAAAAAATTAAAGGAATCAGAAAAATGGGATAGTTACATTGAAAAACGGGAGAGTATCACGTCAAAATAGGAAAATATTAAGATAAATTAAATTTAAAAAAAATCTTCTATAAGTTAATCTAATTCCTTTGGAATATATCCATAAGTCTCTTTAAATTTGGTTTTAATAGTTTCGAAATTATATTCCTGAGATTGCGCTCCCATTGATTGAACAATAAAAGAACCAATAACGGATCCTAATTTACAAGCATCTTCTAATGACATTCCCTTGACTAATCCCGATAAATAACCAGCACGATAGCCATCTCCTGCTCCCGTTGGATCAATAACATCATTAACTTTGCAGCAAGGAATTTCATATTTCATATTTTTTTCTTTAAAATATAAAATCGAACCATTTTCACCCATTGTTATTATAACAATTGGTATCAAATTGTAAAGCTCATCATCAGAGAAGTTGGTTTTTTGTTTAATAATCTCAATCTCATTTTCGTTGCAAATCAATACTTGAGCTTTTTCAAAAATATTTATCAATTCTTGATGTTGAAATAATGGGAGCACTTGTCCAGGGTCAAAAATGAAAGGTATTCCAAGTTCTTCTAATTCTTCTGCAAAATGGATCATGGCTGGAACACTCTGAACTGAATTAATAGCAAAAAAATATTCGTTAGGATCTTTAATTTTCGATTTTAGTGAGAAATCAACGTTTTTGTCCAATGCTCCACCATGAAAAGTTATCATTTGATTTTTTGAATTATCATTTACTACAAAACATGCTGCAGTGTATAAATCATCATATATTTCAATAAGTTGATTTATCTTCTCAAATTTATCTAAATGCTCCTTATAACCAAGACTTATGAAGTCCTTTCCGACTGAACCACATATATCACAATGAATACCCAATTTACCAATATGATAAGAAATATTGCCTGCAGTCCCTCCAAATTGACAAGTTCTAGAACTGGCAGTTACAATTGATTGATATTTTCGATTCTCTACATCAATGCTAACAACATCTAAGAAGTTTTTATCGAAATTCATAATATGATCATATGCAATAGAACCTAAAACCAGAATTTTATTCTTGTTCATACTTATTTCTAAATTAAAAATAATTAATATTAAAAATTAATCTTACGTTCAATCTAAAAAAAAGTAGTGGTAATTAAAATTTAATGTATATAATTTCGGATTTCTTTATTTTTTTTTATCTTTTCTATTTTTAAATATAGTATTCAAATATGATTTATATAAGATTAATATTAACAGCATTAATTCAAAATCAAAAGACATAAAAGATTTCAAATTTTTTCTTACACAATGGTTGATGATCAACAAGACTTTGACAAATTTGATACTTTATTCCATCCTAAACATATAGCTTTTATTGGAGCTTCAGAAAAATCAGCTCTCGGATCTATGCTTTTTTTGAGATCTTTTAAAAACTCTCAATGGTCAGAAACTTTTTATCCAATTAACCCAAGAAGTGAAAAAATTCTTGATTGGAAATGTTATCCTTCTGTTCTAGATGTTCCATATCCTGTTGATACGGCTTATATTTCCACAAAGACAAAATATATCCCAAAAATAATGAAGGAATGCGTTGATAAAAGAATTCCTTGGGTGATAATTTTTTCCTCTGGATTTTCTGAGACAGGAGATCCTGAGAGAAAAAAATTAGAAAGGGAAATAGTGGAGATAATTAAAAGAACTGATACAAGAGTTATCGGCCCCAATTGTTTAGGACCTTTTAATGGAGAAACGGGGATGGCATTTACTTTTTCTACTCCATTTGGAGTTCCTGGCTCAGTTTCTTTTATGAGCCAATCTGGAGGGCACCTCACTCAATTAGTTGATGTGGGTTTCAAACGTGATCTTAGATTTCGATATGGTATTTCATTCGGTAATCAGATAGATTTAAATTGTTTAGATTTCTTAAGGCATTTCCGTAGAGATATTAAAACAAAAGTAATTGCTATATATTTAGAATCTTTTGGATCCGCAAATGGTCATGAATTTTATTTGGAATTGAGAAAGACAACCAAAACTAAACCAGTTATAATTTGGAAAGGTGGATTTACAGAAGATGGTTCTCATGCGGCCTTTTCACATACAGGAGCTATAGCTTCAAATCAAAAATTATGGGACTCAATGGCAAAGCAAACAGGGGCAATCTTAGTAAAAAATAATGATGAATTTTGGAATATAATAAAAACTATAGAATTATTATTCTCAAATCATCTTCCCAATGGAAGAAATGTAGGAATTATCACCCCTGGTGGTGGATCATCGGTAAATGTTACTGATTTATTTGCATTTCACAATTTAAAGGTTCCTATGTTAACATCGAGGTCTCAAGAAAAAATTGCAAATATTCTGCCAGATGTTAATGTGAATATCAAGAATCCGATAGACTTAGGGGCTTCCGGGTTTATTTTAGATATTTTTGCAGATTGTATAGAGATTGTAGTTGATGACCCAAATATTGATATAGTTATCGTTCCATTATGGCCAGATCATTTGTATCGACATGTTTTCAATAGAATGATTAAAATTCAAAAAAGAATTTCAAAACCATTTGCTTTTTGCTTGCCCAGCATTGCAGATTCTATTGAATTGGCAAAAAAATTTAATATTGTTAAGAAAAATTTACATAAAAACCGTGTTCTTTACTTCTTTTCTTTAAAAGAGGCTGCAAAAAGTATTTCCCTATTTTGTGATTATTGTGATTATTTAAATTTTGGAAGATAATCTTTTTGCAACTCAATCATTTCGTTAAAAATTGCTTCAGCCATTTCGGCATTTCCCACATTTGGATCGATGGTTAGACATTGTAATGCAATTTCACAGGATCTTTTTATGACAGCATCAATACATAAATCCTGCACACATGCTTCGATGCGAAGTAATGCTGCTATACCTTTAGGCAAATTACCGATTTTTATACCATGAACCCCATCACCATCAACCCACACAGGTCCTTCGATTATTAAATCTTGAGGTAAATTATCTATAAATCCATCATTCGGTATATTTACTGAACTTTCATAACTCTTTTTGCCTGTAATAATTGCTTCAATTATCGGAATCGCACGCTCACCAGTAGAATGTTGAGGTAATAACCTCATCCTTTTAAATGTTCCTTTTTTAAAACGTCTATGAAATCTCATAATGCGATCGTAAATTGCCTTTCCGCCTTGGTCGGTATGATCAATCCAATCTATCATATCCTGAGTTTTTGTAAATTCCTCTCCAAATTGCAGATATTCACCTAGATGATTATCACAAGCATATGAAAAATATCCAAATTTTTTATAAACCTCAAATGTTAATTCAGAATATTCAAATCGATTTTTAACCTTATTAAGATAATTTAAAGATTTTTTATTAAATTCTGGCATTAAGTTTTTGCCTGTTTTAAAATCTACTAACCCAATTAAAAAACCAAAGTGATTTAATCCAACAGCAGTTATTTTAAAATCTTCAAGTTTTTTATTAAACATTTTTGGGAGATTTTTATTCAAATAACCGATTTGATGACACAGGCCAATAAATTCTAAACTTTTTGTGCTTCTTTTAATTGCTAAACATACCCTTGACATAGGATTTGAGAAATTAATAAAAAATGCATTAGGACAAATCTTTTCAACGTCTTTTACAATTTCTATGATCGGTGGAATTATTCTGAATGCATGAAAAGTCCCCCCAGGACCTCCACATTCCCCCAGAATCTGGGTTGAGCCATATTTTCTCGGTATTTCATAATCTTGCCTCCATAATTCCATTCGATCACCAACCTCTATAGAATTTATTACGAAATTAGCATTTTCAAGGGCTTTTTGACGATTTGTGGTGTGCTCGATAGTGAAATCCTTCCCTAATTTTTCATTTTCATTAACAATTAATTCATAAATTATTTCTAATTTCTTTTTATCAATATCATGCAATACAATAGTTGAACCTTGTAAAATGTTGCTTAAAAAAATATCAGTGAGCATTGAGGGTCCAAATGAAGTACTGCCTGCTCCAATTAATACAATACGGTGATTCGGCATTTTTTTTTAACTTTTCTTTTATTTGCTGAATTTATTAAAAAAAATTAAGTTTTTTAATAAAAGACTATATGTTTAAATATTAATTGATTAATTATACAAATAACTAATTGTTTAAAATTTTGATGGGGGCATAAATTGACACAAATGTTTGGTACTTCCGGAATCAGAAAGGTTTTTAAAAATTACGGGGGAACTGAAGCTCATTTTACTCCAGAAATGGCGTTAAAGTTAGGATTAGCTATAGGTTCGTATATTAATGGGGGTGTTGCAATAATCGGTAAAGATATCCGCATTGCCGCATTACCAATTGAACACGCATTAATCGCTGGTCTTATTAGCACGGGATGTAAGGTTAAGACCGTTGGCATAGTTACAACACCAACTCTTGCAATGTCTTGCAAAATTCTTAATGGAGATTGCGGAATTATGATAACTGCATCACATAACACTCCTGAATATATTGGTGTCAAGCTATGGAACCCATCCGGCCTAGGGTTTTCAGCCGAACAGGAAGAAACAATTGAAGATATATATAATAAAGAAAAGTTTAACAAAACCGATTGGCGGGGCATTGGCAGTGCTACACCAGTGTATGACCTTAACGAGTTTCATGTTAATGATATTTTAGAAAAAATTAAAATCCCAAGAGATAATCATCTTCATTTAATTGTAGACCCCGGGAATGGTTCTTCGTGTGATATTCTCCCAATAATTCTTAATAAATATAATATTAAATATATGACAATTAATGCGCAAATGGATGGATCATTTCCAGGAAGATTATCTGAACCTAACAAAGAAAATTTAAACCAATTAAGTAAATTTGTTAAAATCTCAGATGTCCAAGACATAGGAATTGCTCTTGATGGTGATGCAGACAGAGTTATTTTTATTGCTGAAGATGGTAAGTTAGTTGACCCAATTAGATTACTTGCTTTATGTGCAAAAGACATACTGACAGAAAATGGCGGAATACCCGAAAAAGATCGAAAAATAGCAACCCCAATTAATAGTTCAAGCCTGCTTGAAAGATTACTAGAACCATTAGGTTATGAGGTAATTAGAACTGAGGTTGGAGACATTAAAGTTGCAACAGCATTAAAGGAAAAGGGAGGCATTCTTGGTGGCGAAACCAGTGGTACATATATCTGGCCAAAATACCACTACGGACCTGACTCTCTTTTAACTATAGCGTATGTTTTAGAGATGTTAAATAGAAAAGGAAAACCATTAAGAGAATTATTAAAAGAGATTCCGGATTTTCCATTTGTTCGAGAGAGTTTTCAATTAAAAGAAGATATTCCTTTTACTAGAGAAGTAAATGAAAAAACAATAACAGAAATGAATAATTTGTTTCAAAATTTGGGCAAAGATCATGTTAAAATAAATAAATTAGATGGCGTTAGATTTGATTATCAAGAAGGCTGGGTGATGGTGAGAAGAAGCGGAACATCTCCTAAATTAAGAATTTCTGTTGAATCAACAATAGATATTCCTCATGCTGAAGAAATGTTAAAATTAACACAAAAAAGGATGGAAAAATTAGGTTTAATTAAAGAATATTAGATTTAATTATTAGTTAAAAATTTAAATTCAATTTCAATTATAGAACCTTGAGCAAAGCATCTATATCTAACCAACCTAATTTTTCATGAATAATTATGCCCTCAGAGTTTATAATAAACTGCCCGGGTGATTGTTTTTCCCAACCTTCATATTCTCCATGTTTAATTCCAAATTTTGTTGCTTCCTTAAACTTATCACGAACTTGTTTAACTGCCTCCATCCCCATTATTCCTAATCCATAATCATTATATAGTTCATTTTTTGAACTTGGAATAACTGGAAATGTAATTTTTTTCTCCTCGATAAATTGTTTTGCTATTTTTTCACCAGATTGTGTAATATATAAAATCTTAGCATCTTTCGCTTCTATTTCTGACTTACGTTCTAATAAATTTTTTAGATCTAAATGACATATGGGGCAACCAAAATACCTTGAGAAAATAAGGATAATTTTTTGCTTTCCAATAAGATCAGATAAATCAATAATTCCAGCATTATATGAATCGATTTTAAAAAGTGGTGCTTTATCTCCAATATTTAATTTTCCCATAGAATAAGTCACTTTAGTTTTATATTTATTTTTTAGAATTCTGAATTTCTTTTAATTGTTTTGAATACTCTTGAATTAAATAGCTAGGTTTAGAAAATTTATTTCTATCACCTTAACAACAGATTTCAAATATGTTTTTGACTTTTTACAAATAAGTAAATTTTAATTAATTAAAAAATTAAATTCTAATATTACAATAAAAAACACGTGCTAATATTAAACATCAAAAAAAATACATTTATTGGATAAGACTGAAATTTTAATTGTAGTTGGAATAGTATATCTTAAACCTAAAAAAAGTCAAATATAAAAATTAACTTTAACAAAAGTGTATATGATATAAATGAATGAAATAGAGAACCATATAAAAGAATTGATGAGAATTTTAAGTATTTTGAATGGAAAAAGAGAGTTATTTGTAAATAAAAAAGGTTACGATTCAATAATTTCTGTATTAGAGAAAGAACTTGAAGCTTATAGATCGATCTTAGAGGTGGAGCAAGAATTTTAGGAATTAATATAAAGAATTCTAAGATAAATGAGATAAAAGTAAATTTAAGAAAAATTTAAGGTTTTAATAATTCCCAATTGATATATTTTTCTATAATTTCTAAAGCAATCTGTTTTTCTTCTGGTTGAATTCCCGGTTTAATTCTTTCTATATTATATAAGGTCGTGTATGTATCACTGGGGCTTAACAAAAGCGGAATACCTAATTCATCTGCTTTTACTTTAACTGAAATGTCTGGATGGATATAGCCAGTTAGGATGATTACAGAAACATTAGATTCGAGAGTGGCTAAAATTAACTCACTTCTATCTCCACCAGTAATACAAGCAGCATTTATACTCTGTCTAACATACTTCATAGCGCTAGGAACATCCATAGCTCCAATTAATATTGATTTAACATTTTTATTCATAGATTCGTCTGGTGGATTGTTTATTAATTCAGCACCAATGCCTTCCATAATTTCTAAAACTGTAGGTTCTGATAATGAGGGATCTTTTTGAATTATACCTACTAAAGGGATGTCATATTTTTCGATATGTTTTTTCTGTAATTCTTTGACTCTTTCTACATAGTCAAAATCGATTTGATTCATAATAAGCCCATTTATTTTCATTTCTCTAAAATCGAGGTACTTCTTTGTAAAAAGTAATGTATCTACAAAATTATCAGTAGAAATATCTAATATAAAATATATTCCATCGATTCCTAATTCTTTTGCAATTGTAACATCATCTAGTCCAACTCGGCAATAATATCTAAAATTAGGCGTTCCCTCAATAATAACCATATCGCAATCTTGTTTAATTTTCTCATAAGCCTTTTTAATTTTCTCTGTATATTCAGTTCTTTGTTCAATATCTATATTATCAATATAATAATTAGGGGTAATTGATACAGGACAAATCGTATCTATATCATGCTCAGATTCAATAATATTCATAAAAATAAACGAAACATCGCGATCAGCCTTGTTGGTTAATGCTCCAATTGGTTTGCCCACAGGTTTGAAATATTTAACTTTATAACCTTCTCTCTTGAATTTTTGGAGCAATCCTATAGCAATTAGAGTTTTACCAGCTCTTTCATTAAATGAACTCAAATATATTGTTTTTACCAATTTTTCTCTCACATGCATTTTTAATTTTTTTATTCAAATAAATTTTAATTTTTTTCTTTTTCTGTTTATTATTTTAAGATTTAATTGTAATTTTAATATCAACAGCGGAACATCCTTTAACAAAGGATAATAAAGGATTTATATCTAATTCTACTATCTCAGGAAAATCATTTACTAATTGAGAGAGTTTAAGAAGTACATCAATAACAGCATCGATATCTGATGGAGGCTCGCCACGAACTCCTTGGAGTAAAGCAAAAATTTTAGTCTGAGATAATAAATTAACTGCATCTTCTCTTGTAAATTTATATGTTAATGAGAATGCAACATCTTTAATGAAATTGGCATAAATACCGCCACTACCTACCATAATCATCGGTCCGAAAGTAGGATCTCTACTCATCCCCAAAATTAATTCATTTACTTTTAGTTGGGCTTTAAAATCTATCATTTCTTGAATTTCTATACCATAAATCTTTGCATTTCTATGTCCAAATTTTTTTACTTTTGTCATAATTTGAGTATATGCTTCTCTTGCTTGTTTTTGGTCAATAATATTCAATAAAACACCTCCCACATCAGTCTTATGTAAAATCTGAGGGCTTACAACTTTCGCTACTAAGGGAAAACCCATCTCATTACTTGTTTCAAAAGCTTGTATTGGAGAGCGGACTAATTTTGATTTTGGCGATGGAATTCCATAAATTTGAAATATTTCATTAGTTTCATAGCTCAATAATACTGAGCGATTATCTTTACGTACTTCTTCAAAAATCTCATTAACTCTATTTTTATTAACATTAAATTTCTCAATATTAATACTTTTTAAGGGTTGTCTTATCTTATTTTCACAATACTTTACCAACACTTTTAAAGTTTGAGCAGCTCGGCTTGGAAAATAATAACATGGTATATGATTGTCATTTAATAATTTTTGTCCTTCCGCAATATTTTTTCCACCAATAAAAGAACAAACCATTGGTATATCAGGAATTTTTTTTGATGTTTCAAGAACCAGACTTGCAACATCAGTTGGTCTTGTTAACGCTTGAGGTGCAAGAATAAGGCAGCATCCATTAGGAATCTCTTGATTTGGCATATCTCCTTTAGTGGACTCACTAATAGAATTTTTATCAAAATTGGAATCTAATCTAAAAATAGTATTAAGTGTAAATCTATATCTTTCTGGCGTTGCATCTCCTACTATATCAACAGGATTAAATATACTTGCCTCTGCCGGTAAATTTTCTCTCAATTTATGAAGTATATCTTCTGGAAATTTTGTAAACTTTAAGCCTTCCCGAGAAAAAGCATCTGCTGCGACGATGCCAGGACCTCCAGCATTACTTATAATAACAAAAGAATTTTTTTTTGGTAAAGGTTGAAATGCAAAAATTTCTCCGAAATCGAATAAATCTTCAATAGTTTTTGCTCTAATTACACCTGTCTTTTCAAATGATAAATCATATGCCCTATCAGAACCTGCTAAGGCTCCAGTATGACTTGATGCTGCTTTTGCACCTTGTTCAGATATGCCAGATTTCAGAATTACTACAGGTTTCTTTCTTGTAATTTCAGATACAACCTCTAAAAAGCGATCTCCATCAATAACATTTTCTAAATACGCAAGAATAACTTTTGTATTGTCATCATCTGCTAAATATTTTAAAAAATCGACAAGTGTTAAATCTGCTTTATTACCCAAAGATATACAACAAGAAAAGCCAAAAGTTCGACCCATTGAATAATCTAACATCCCTGTAAGCATAGCACCTGACTGTGATATGATTGCTATATTTCCTTTTTTGGGTTGATCAGCTGCAAAGGTTGCATTATAATTAAGACCCATAAAGCCCAAACAATTAGGGCCTAAGATACGAATGTTATTTTCTCTGCATATTTTAGCCAATTCTAACTCTCTTTCAACCCCATCTCCACCAACTTCTTTAAATCCTGCAGTAATTACGATTAATCCCTTAATTTTTTTTTGTGCGCATTCTTTTACTACATTAACAATATACTTTGCAGGAATTACAATAACGCAAATGTCAATATCTTCTTTTACATCTAATACGCTTTTATAACATTTGTATCCAAGAATTTCACTGGCTGAAGGATTAATTGGATATAATTTTCCTTTATATCCTGAATTTTTTATATTTTTTACCACACTATTTCCAATTTTAGTTTCATTTGCGCTTGCTCCTATAACTGCAATACTATCAGGATTAAAAAAATAACCTAAATCACTTTCCGCCATTACTTATCGATTTATATTGATAAACCTATGTTATCATTTAGCTAATTTAAATTTCTTATTAATTAATTGTTTTTTCTGTATAATATTATGAAATAATTAAATCCTTTTATATATGTCAATTATTTCTTATTAAATATGACTAATATCGTGATTAAAACAAATAAAGGAGACATTAACTTGCAACTTTTTGACGAGGATGCACCTTTAACCGTCGCATCTTTTCTCTACCTAATAAGAAAGGAGTTGTATAACGGGCTTACATTTCATCGAGTTATAGAAAATTTCATGGTTCAAGGAGGTTGCCCATTGGGAACGGGAACTGGTGGTCCTAAAAATGTAGGGATTAACGCGTTTGAATATCAAGGACAGATGGTTTCCTATCCATTCAAGGATGAATTTCAAAGTAGCAAAGTATTTGATAAACCTGGCTTATTGGCCATGGCAAATGCAGGACCAAATACAAATGGCTCTCAATTTTTTATAACTCATATAGTCACCGACTGGCTAACTAACAAGCATACAATTTTCGGTGAAGTTAAATCTGATGCTGATCAAGGAATTGTTAATTCAATTATTACAGGAGATAAAATCTTAGAAATACAAATTTTTTAAGTCAATATTTTTTTATTTTTAATTAATTAACACTATAAAGCGAGAAATTATCTTATTATGGGGAAAAAACAATAAGTTTAATTGTTTTATTTCAATTTTTATTCTTCTCTTAGGTTATTAATATAATTACAGATAATTTGAATTGTCTTCTCAACAATAATTTTTTCTTCATTATCCAATTCTCTTTTAAGTAACTCCAAATACTTTAAAATCTTCTCTGCTTTTCCCATCTTCCTAAGATAATTACTTCCTTTCTTATCTATAAAGCCTCCCCATGTCATGAAGATCCTTTTCTTGCCTTATTTTATGGAGTCATCATTTTTCCAACAAAATAAAATATTATCATTAGAATAAATCCAATGAGATAAACTGTGTAGGTAATGTATGCACTTTTCATCTCTCCCGGTTTAATCAGAAGCTTCCATAATAATAAATAAAATGCTGCAGCTAGTGTGACAAAAATAATATCCATAGAAGCATTTAATAATGAATCTTGTCTACCTTCAAATTTTAGGCCCCAACTCCATAATACAAAATTTTCAAAGAATTCCCAGAAAATTCCAATTATTACTGTAATTAAAAATGCTAACCAAATGGGGAATTTATCGTTTTGTTTAACATATTTGGCGTATACATGAAGAAATGACAATAGGGCAAAAAATCCAAATCCCATTGCGATGTGGCCCCAAGTGAAAAAATCTATTGCTGAAATACCAACTTCAGCAGTTATTTCTGCTATAATATCATTTTGAATTCCAATCATTTCTTATTACGTTATTTTTTTTTTGAATTTCTTATAATATATGATACGTTGAATTGCTTTTTAATATTATATTCAAATAGATACCTTTAATAAATTGAGAATAAATAAAATTCATTTTAGTATTTAATTAATTAATACAATCGATCAATAATACACCATAAAATAAAATAAATTGAACATTGAAATTCCTTTTGTAATTTTAATCGGTGGAAAGAGTAAAAGATTTGGTCTGGATAAAGGTTTGATAAAAGTATCCGGTAAATCATTTATTGTTCATCAAATTGAAACATTAAAAAAAATTAGTAAAAATATTTTCATTTCTGCGTATGATAAATTTCAAATTCAAACTTATAAAAAAGGATTGACTAAATTTGATTTTTTATCCTTTATTTTAGATGATTATTCAATTTTGGATGGAAAAAAATTACGAAGCCCTCTACTTGGAATATATTCATCCTTTAAATATCTTTTAAGAACTAAATTTAAAAAAATTTTTATAATCTCTTGCGATTTGCCGCTAATAAATTATGAGGTTCTCATCTTGATGTTAAAAGAATCCTTAAATTTCGATTGTTGTATCCCTCGATGGAAAAATGGATACCTAGAACCACTTTTCGCTGTATATCCTATAGAAAAAGGATATCTTATGGCAAAACAAAATTTAAAACTTAAGAAATTTAGGTTAAGAAAACTTCTAAATGAAGATTGGAAGATAAATTTTGTATCGATTGAAGATAAAATTAAAAATTATGATAATGAATTAACGACTTTTTATAACATCAATAAAGAAGAAGATCTAGAAAAATTAAAGACTAAGCTTTCTTAAAAAAAAGAGTTATTAAGATAAAGTCTTCAGACATTCTTGTTAATAGAATTAAATCTAAACTTTTTTAATATATATAATTTTTAACTAATTAAGATTCAATAGAAGAGAGAAGAAGAAAAAATCAAGAAAATGCCCGTTCAAGTAGCATTCATGCAACTTTCTAGTTGTTGGGGTTGCCACCAAAGTCTCCTTAATGCACACTTAGGATTATTGGGTATTCTCCCAGAGTTAGAAATTGTATATTGGCCAGCTGTTGTGGATTTCAAACATGATTCACTTGAAGCAAGAGAAGATAGTTCAATTGTCGTAGGATTTATTGAGGGTTTAATCCGAACCCATGAAGATTTAGAAAATACTAAATTAATGAGAAAGAAATGTCAAATTATAATTGCTTTTGGATCATGTGCTTGTTATGGAGGCATTCCTGGGCTAAGTAATCTTTATAAAAAAGATGATCTTTTACAAAGGAAATTTATTGAAGCAGAATCAATTACAGAATCTAGAATTCCAGACCAGAATGTTCCACCTATTGAAGACTATATTGTTAATGTTAAAGAAATTATTGGTGTTGATATTTTTCTTCCTGGTTGCCCCCCAACCACTGATAATATTATTGCTTCAATTTCATATTTATTAAGTTTATTAGCACCCGATCCAGAAAAGAAAGATGTTAATAAATGTGTATGCGAACAATGTTCATTATATAAAGATGAGTGTCTCATTGAAAAAGGAAAGTTATGTTTTGGACCAATTACCGCTAGTGGATGTGATTTAAAATGCCCGGAAAACGGTAGTCCTTGTGTAGGTTGTTTTAAAGCAAGTTCAAAAGTTGGTGATAAAGGAAAGAGTCTTTTAAATTTACTAACCTCAATTGGTGAAATCGACACGCCCACCGGATTAGATATTCAAAAATTTCTCGCACTATATTTAGGATTATCTAATTTGGAACATATGTATTTCAAAGGAGATTTATTGCAACGATTGGCCAAAGAACCTGATACCTTTTCTGAAAAAATAATTTCAACTTCTAATGGAAATCAAAAAGTTTTAGAAATTAAAATGACGGGAAATGAATTAATTGATAACATTATTGGATTACTGCTTTATATATTAAGAGATAGCCCAGAATTTAAATTTAGCCAAAAAACCGTTTGTAGTACATGCGACAGAGAAGTTGTTGATAAAGTTTTTACTGAAATAAAAAGGGATTATGAAGGCTTACCTACAATGGATACGTGCTTTTTTGAACAAGGATATGTATGTCTAGGACCAGTAACTAAAGCTGGATGTGGAACAATTTGTCTAAATAAAGCAAATGCTCCATGCTTGGGCTGCTATGGACCTCCCGAAAATATAAAAGATGCAGGAGCTAAATTCTTATCTACTTATTGTTCTATTGCACAAAATGAACCCGAAGAAATTGCTCAAATAATTAAAGATCCTGCTGGACTCTTTTACAGATTCACGCTCCCAAGTAGCATTTTTAGACGAAAACGCGATGATTTTAAGGAGGATAAATAATCTTATAAAAAATAAAATAAAAAAATATATTGAATATTATTATTAAAAACCCGATAATGAATAAAAAAATGTCAAAATCAATAATAATAAAAAATGGTCGTGTATATGACCCCAAAAATGGGATCGACGGAGATAAAATCCAAATTCATATTAAGGATGGTAAAATTGTAGAAAAAGTTAATGAAAAAGACGCAAAAGTTATCGATGCAACTGGAATGATTGTATTTCCTGGTGGAGTAGATATTCATGCACATATTGCTGGTGCTAAAGTAAATACAGGACGAGCTTTTAGACCAGAAGACCATAAAAAAGACCCTGTGCCAAAAACTAAATTTACAAGAGGTGGATCGGGATATTCTGTTCCATCAACATTTGTCACTGCATATAGATATGCTCAATTAGGTTATACAACAGTTGCAGAACCTGCAATGCCTCCACTAAAAGCAAGACATACCCATGAAGAATTTATAGATATGCCAATAATAGATAAAATGGCTTTTCCATTATTCGGAAATAATTGGTTTGTAATTCAATATATTAAAGACAATGATATTGATAAATTATCAGCTTATATTGCTTGGTTATTAGAAGCCACTAAAGGTTATGCAGTAAAACTCGTAAATCCAGGGGGGGTTGAGTCTTGGGGTTGGGGGAAGAATTGCGAATCTTTGGACGACCATGTAACTTATTTTGACGTAACTCCCAGACAAATTATTGAAGGTTTAGCCAATGCTAATGAAAGATTAGGATTACCCCATACTATTCATGTTCATGCAAATAATTTAGGACACCCAGGCAATTATTCTCATACCATCGAAACCTTTAAAACAGTCGAGAAAATTTCTCCATCATTGGGAAGAAAAAATGTTATGCACATCACTCATCTTCAATTTAATTGTTATGGAGGGACAGATTGGAAAGATTTTGAATCAGCTGCATCAAAAGTTGCCGAATATCTTAATTCTCATGAACCTATAACCGCTGATATTGGGCAGGTAATCTTTACTAATACAACAACTATGACAGCAGATGGTCCTTGGGAATATGCTTTACATCATATTTCTGG
>JAHLWH010000112.1 GCA_019058015.1 Promethearchaeota archaeon
GTGATACACCTGTCCTTATCACAGGTGTGGGTCAAGCAACAGATACTCATATCGTTTATGAACGTGAAGATCTAACTGTCTTGAAGGCACTTCAAATCTGCTCAAAACAAGCATATGATATGGCTAAAAAAATACCTGGAGATATTGATGTATGTGAAGCCCATGACGCATTTACTATACTAGAAGCGATCCAGAGTGAAGATTTGGGATTCTTCAAAAAAGGTGAAGGCGCTAAAGCCGCGTATGAGGGATTAACGGAAATTGGCGGAGTAATTCCTATTAATCCTTCAGGTGGTTTAAAAGCAAGAGGGCATCCTTTGGGAGCAACAGGAGTTGCTCAAGTTGTGGAATTATTTTGGCAATTACGTAATGAAGCAGGGAAAAGGCAGGTACAAAATGCTCAAACAGGTATAACATGTAATTTTGGCGGATTTGGAAATAATATTGTGAGTATATTAGTGGAGAGGATGTGAAATCTGTGAGTGATACTACTATTGTTTGGAAAAAATGTAAAAAATGTGGGAAACTTCAACATCCTGACCATCTCCGGTGTATCCAATGTAAAAATATAACATTTAATATAGTGAAATCTTCTGGGGATTGCAAATTATTAACTTATACAATTCTTAATGCACCTCCTTCTGAATACCGCGATAAAAAATCTTACGCTATTGGTGTTGTAGAATACTCAAATGGATTAAAAGCGATTGGACAAATAATAAGGTCGGAGAATCTTAAGATTGGAATGAAATTAACACCCGAGTTCAAAAAATTAACAGAAGATTTAGATGGACAAAAGATTTATGGAGTCATATTTAAACCTATTTAATTAAAAAAATGAATTCTTTTTGGTACTGTTATTATTCTTTACATCATCTATAATTCTTTATTGGAGAATTCTTATTTTTGAAAAAAAATTTAAGGAATAAATTTGATAAGAATAATTATGAGTGAAAAAAATAAAGCAACTTATGTTGATATATTTGAAAAGATACTAAAAAGTTCAGATATTTGCTACATAAGAAATTATAGCACTCAACCACAACCATTTATGGGCTTAAACTTAGAAAATTTTGATTTTATTGCATTTAATGCGTTAGATGTAGATAAAAAATATGTGATTGATGTAATTGGATTTGATTATCCTAATCCCTACGAAAGAGGTGATATTGCATATGAGATTGATGCAAAAATACCTCAAAGTTCAATAGATGATAATAGAAAAAATATCGAACATATGATTTTTTGGCAGAACTTATTTAGCGGAAGTTTTAAAAGTCTTTTAGCATTCTTTTATGAATTTAAGGATAAAACCTCTGAAGAAAAATATAAATCCATAATGAAAGATAAGGTAGAAATAGTAGAATATGAAGAAGAAACAAACCTACGTAAATTTGGTTTGAATGTTATTAAAGGCGATGATTATCTCTCTTATATTAATATGAATGAAATTGATCCTGTTAATATAAAATTGAAGCCTGGAGATGGCCCAAACATTCTAACTAAATTGAGTGATTTTTTACCTATTGAAAATTTTAATATTTCTTAAACAAAATTAGATCAAAATACTTACAGGCTCTCCTAAAAACTGTTTTATATAATTAAATTGTTTCCTTATAGTTGTAGCACTAAAATCAGAAACTTTTTCATCTGCTATTATTTTTTGTGTAAAAATTTTTTTAAAAGGGCTAATTTGTGCAATATAATAAATGAATCCCGCAGTAAAGGCTTTTATATTCACACTATTGATAAATTTGTAAGGAATAAGTTTTAATACCTTAAAAGCCAGAAGTTGCATCTGAATTTTCATATTCTCAAATTTTTCTTCGCTTTCAATATAATAGCTGACTAAATGATATGGAATTCTGTTTATTTCTCTATTGAATAGAAACTTAATTTGTTCTTTTAATTTCTTTTCTAATTCTAATTTCAGTCGTTTTTTTTCCTTTTTTATGGATTTCAACACATCATCCTTATCTTTTTTTTTCTTTACTTTAATAGTAGATACTTTAATCAAAGCGTTATTTAGCATTTTTTTATTAATTTTATGCCCCATTTCATTACAAATTTCTATATATCTTTCAATTCTAATGTTTGTTAAGTCTTTTATTTCATCCCAGATAATTGTAAAAAATATTAAAATCATATTTTGAAAGGGTTTTTTAAAGTTCTTCAAATAAGTAAGATATTTCTTTTTAATTGATTCAAATTGGACAGAACCAATGTGAATATTATGATTTTTAAGTAAATCAATCTCACTTTTTTGACGAGCAAAATTAGTTTTTGAATCTTTATACCATTTGCCGAGTTTTTTAATCTTATCATATTTTAGTTTTATTATTGGGTCTTGTAAAGCTGCTTTATCTAATTTTTTAATGCGATATTCATAAATGCGTTGTCGATTTTCTAATTCACTGGAGTATGGGAAATTATCTTTAAATATTGTAACATCCTCACTTAATACCAAACCACAATCCTTACAAACGATAAGACCTCTTTCCCTTAATAAATTCTTATGAGAACATGAATTGATGTCTTTTTTTACCGGATCTAACTTACTGCCTTTTTTTTGCATCCTATTCTTTAATTTTATTATAAATATTTTTATGTTAAAATAACTAATTTTAAAATCAATATATTTTTTTATATTAGATATCCTCTATATTAATTCTATAAAAAAAATTATTGCTAAGAAAAGAAAAAAAAATAGGTTGAAATTTATGGAACTTATGCCCCATGCGAAACATTTTACAATAATTGGTATGATTATTTTAGTTTCTTGTTTTATATATGTAGAATTTCTATATCTAACTGTTGGTTTATTAATCATCCCTATGGTTATTGCATGTGTGTTAGCTGTATGCGGGATGGTCATTACAGCTATTGGAATAAAACAATTTATTATAATAAAAAATTTAGAAGAAACAAAAAATTTGAAGAAATAAGTAAAAAATTAAAGCATAGAGAAATCACTTTTTTAATTTCTTTTATTTTAATTATTCAAAAACACCTTTTAATCCTTAATAGTATCAATTAACCTCTGTTTTTCATTATTATTTGCCAATGTATTAAATAAAATTAATTTTCTACGTGGAATATATTCAGCGTATAATTCTGATTTATCAATCATACTGAAAATCATTTCAATTAGGAATTCTTTATCCTTAATTCCAGATTGTTCAGAAAGTTCATCGATTCTTAATCGTTTGAATTTTGTTCCTATTTCCATTAAAGACTTCTTTTTTTCTTGAATTCCCCTTTTTTCTATAAACCTATTGATATAAGATATTTTAGAATCAATCTTATTAATAAATCTTTGAGAAAAATTTTCTTTTAATGAAATCGTTTTATAATTGATTAACTTTTCAAAGTCTTTTTTTAAATTACTCGTAGTTTTGCTCTCTTTAAATGGGATTAAATCTAAAAAGCTATTAATTTCATTTTTAAGATTTTCAATTCTTATTCTCTCTTTCAAATCTTCTTGTTTAATCTTTTCTCTTTCCTCTCTCTCTTTCTTTTCTTTCTCCTGCCTTTCTTTATCAATTTTCTCTTGTTCGATTCTTTCTCTTTCTGTTTTTTGTTTCTCTCTCTTAATTTTTTCAATTTCCTCTAAATCAGTTTTTTCCATTCGCTCTTTTTCAGGCTTTTGAATTTTTGGAACTTCTATTAATTTTGGCTTCCCAATCATCATTCTACCACATGAAGTGCAGAAATTCCAATTTGGTTTAAGTGGTGCTCCACAAAATTTACAATAATTAATTTTTTTTTTACTCATAAATTCTCGTTTCTAATCAAATTCATTATTACATAAAATTAAAAATTCCAGAAATTTGCAAATAAAGTAAAATCCCTGTTAAAATAATTAAACAAATAAATATTAATGTGGTAAAAAATCTCCATTTTATTGAGATACGGCCTCGTTTTTCTTCACGATAAATAAAAAACAATAAAATTGCACCAAAGACAATGATTGAGAAAAGTATTAAAAATATATTGGGAGGTATGAAGCCAAATAAAGTTCCAATAACTGAGCCATAAATAATACAATAATATATCATTTTTACCCGGAAACTACTTTCAGGGTCCCCACTAGCTATCTCATGCATAATTGGATAAGCCAATAAAAATGAAACAACCAAATCAACTGGCAAAGCATGAAACCAAGCTAAGTTTAGTGGGGGTATTCCAATATTTTCTTCTAATAAGATAAATATTACTATAAAAATGATGATAATAATTATCCCCCAAATGTATATCCAACTTTTCTTTAAGAAATCAATAAATCTATTATAAGCATTTAAAATTGCGATTTTTATCGAATTAAAGAAATTTACAATTATCATCTTTAACGCTCTGAACTTTCTCAAAAGATAATCGACTATTTTACCAAATTGTTCTTTCAATTCTTCAAAAAAGAATATAAATGGATATAATAGAAGGGTAATTACAAAGAATACTGTACTCCAAATATAGGATAAAGAAAAATAATAAACAATTACGCTTAATGATAAGAAAGTAGCAATCCAAAAGAGAAGTGCTCGTAATGAATGTTTTTTAAATGGTTTAATATCAATAGCAAGAAAAGTTAAAAGAATCAACATAGCTACACTTAAATTAAATGGCCAATTTGTTATGTAGGGTTGTAATAAAAGTCCTAAATATAGAAAACAATTTAAAGAGAGTAAGAATCCAAGAAAGAGAAATGATATTCTTCTAAGATTTAATCTTAACTTCTCTTCAAAGACTCCGATGTTGATATCGACATAACACAAAACAAATAATATTACTGAAGAAAGAATAATCAAATTAAGGATAACTAAAAGATCTAAACTAGTGAAATATAAAGGCCAAGATATGAAATTTATGTATAAAACAAATAACAAGAATCTTTTAATCTTATTTTTATTAGTTCTGATTATTTCTATATTCCGTAATAAATAAAACAAGTAATAGAATTCAATTATTAGGAATATTATTATTAATGGGATAAATGCAACGAAAAATGTAAAGATCCAATCTATAAACATTATGGGAGATATCATTATCAATATCCAGGAAACAATTTTAATAGAATCTGACCATTTTGATAGTAAGAATTTAAATAAATATAGATCAATTATCATCATAAGATGAACCACAATACTTAATAGCATTATTTGAGATTCAATTGGTGCAAAACCTAATGCTCTTTGAATAAAAATAAATAAAAATAGATAAAATATCAATCCTATAATTCCTTGGACGAATAATTTCTTATCATTAAGGGTTTCGATTTTTTTATAAAATCTAGACATAATAAAAAACTGCTTAAGTGTTGAAAACAATGCATAATTAGTATAAAATTGCATTGTAAAAAATAAAAATAAATTAAACCAGAGAAGGTCTGGGTTGATTAGTAAAAATTGGTTTAAAAATAAGAGTAAAAATATAGATAATAACAAATAACTTAGTGTATGAATTAAATACCCATATCTTTTCCTAAAATTCTTTATAATATATAGTTCGAATATTGATAATAAAAAGAGTGTTATTAAAGAAATTAATGAACTTCCAAGAAATCCAAAACTCTCAAATAGATTGTAAATTAATAGTATTAACTCAATATATAAACAAAATATAATCAGTGAATATCCTTTTGCTTTAAAATCAAGATATTTTTCTTTAAAATATAATTGATTTACTAAATATATTGAGTAAAATGAAAATGCACTCTCAATTATTAGTAATAAGCTTATATTGAAAAAATTTAGAAGTAGAAATGTCTCAAAAATTGTAATCCAATACATTGCGAAAAGAATTTGAATTAAAATAAAAAGAAGAAATTCAATCTGGAGAACAAATTTAATTTGAACTATTTTATTATAAATTAAGTTTGAAAAGAATAATAACACTGCAGATAATAATAAGAAAAGTAATGTGGTTGGATAACCAATCAATAATTCATTAATACCTAAAATTAAATTGGATATTAATGATGCAAAATAAAATGAATTCATTATAAGAATAGAATAAATCAAACAAACCCTTAGGAAAGAGCTTATTTTTTTATATTTTACATCCATTTGGGATAGAAAATATGTTGATATCAGATTTAATAGAGATAATGTTAATAATAAAAGAAAAATATCCAAATGGAAAAGATATAGATATATAGAAAATAAATTACATCCAACAAACCAAGACCAAAGTATTATCTGATTCCTTATTTTTGGAATCAAATATTTAAAAAGATACTTATCAATAACATAACTCTCGAAAAATACCATACTACTTGCTAATAAAGATATAAAAAATAATGAATACAAAATTTCAACCTCAATCTCTATTAGAAAAATCAAAACATTAAGGAGAATAGCGGTTGGAAGAATGCAATATAAAAATAAACTCAATCCATTCAAAAATTTTGTTAATGGTTTGACTTTTAATTTAATTCCAGATAATTCTATATATTTCAAAGAGCATAATAATAATGTTGACCAAATTATTAAAAATTCAAAAATCTGATTATACCAAGAAATTGGAGTAAGAACTGAAATCCATATCGATATAAATAAAGAATTAATGATAAAACATATAGAATTTAGAATTCTTAATATGAGATCTTTCTGAATTATTTCTAAATATTCATTTTTAATTTTAATTCTTCCTTTTTTGACCAAATTACTGAATAAATTAATTATGACCTGCAAAAAACTAAAATAGACCATTAACCATGTTATAATTCCGATAGTATGAATTATTGGAATAAATAATAGGAATGCTTGAATAAGAAAAGTTAGAGGAAATGGAACTAGAAACAATAATACAAATCTATATTTATCTAAAAGGGGATAGAAAAATAAAATTAACACTGAACTAAAAATGAAACAAATAAACATTGGAGACCCTTGAATAAAAGGAAATAATAATGACGTAATTGTCAAAGAAGTTCCAAACGCCATAATTGTCCAGGGAATTGCTTTATTAAAACTAAAAATCATTTTTTCATATCGATTAAAAACGAAGAAGGTACCTCCAAATATTGCAATTGCAAAAAATATAGAAAATAGTTCAAATCCTGGTATAATAAAAAACGAGAAAAGTGTTAATAAAGAGAAATTAATAATGAATATAATCGAAATAACAAAATGAACATATTTTTTGTTTAATTTCAGATATTTTGATGAAAACATGCTAAATCCTAAAATGATAAAGGAAATATTGACAGCGATAAATGGATTGAGAAGAATCGCATGTAAAATAAAATAAATTAATAAAAACATTCCAAGCAAAAATGTTATATAGGAAAAAATAAGTATTGTAATTTTACTTCTTATCATAGGAAAATACGAATAAATCATGGAAAATAACCCTATAGCGATAAGAACAATGGATGTAATAATCTCGGGCAACATATTTAAAAATATTAAATAGAAAATTAAAAACACAATATTGATTCCACTTAAAAGAATCCATAATTTTGAAAGAACCTTCCAATACTTTAATTTGTAGATTATTGGCATTAATAAAAAGATTGAAATTATTGTAAAAGAAAGATAAGTGAGAAGAAAGTTCTCTCCAAATATATTAAAGACAATCCATGCAACCAATCCAAAGCTTTCAATCCAGAAGAATAATAAAATTAGACCAAAGTGTGCCTTAATTTTTGTGTATAGAACTGGTAAATACAATAATGAAGAAATTAAGATTGAAATGATTAATGACCCGTTAAAATCTAATGTTCCAAAAAATGTAATTGCATTAGTATATATATCGATATCAAGGAATATTCTATAAATTACGACAAAATTAACAATAGGAAATAAATTCCACAGCCACCATCCTGCTTTCCAAATTGCCCATGATATCTTCCATTTATAAATTCCAATTGAAATGTAAAAAAGAAAAATTCCTAGATTTAATGAGATAATTAGAGGAAAAGGTTCTTCAAGGGGAATTGGTAAATAGTATGTAAGTAAAAAAAATAAGAATGTTGGAAGCGATATAGCAATTGCAGTTAAAAATGTATAGAATGAATATTTTCTATATTTCTCAGGAATTTCATTAAATAATAAAACAAATCCGAATCCTGTTATGCTTAAGGTAAAAGTAAAAATTAAAATATTATTAATTAAATCATCTACAGGGAGTATAAACAAAAATTGATAAGAAAAGTAGCTAATTATATCAAAAATAATTAATACAATTAAAGTTTTCTTATACAAATGATAATTTTTATCGCCAATACGACGAAGGAAAACGGAATAAAAGAATAAAATTATTCCAAGCGAAATAGTGATATTATATAATAATAAAATATGAGTGAAAGTTAAGAAAAAGACAAAAGATATTGCAGAAATTGATCCATACAAAATAAATTCTTCAAGATGGGAATGCTCTTTGAGGTTTAAAATTATGGCGAAAAATAATACACAAGATAAAGATACTAAATATTCTATAATAAAAAATCCTAGAGGGATCGGCTCAAAAACAGAGAAATCAAAACCTGAATATATATGAAACATTAGATAAAATCTTAAAAATGTGATATAACTAAGTAAGAAAATATTTAAAACTCTTAAAATCAAATTTTCATTTCTAACGCGAAAAATTATAATATAAAGAGGAAAGAGAAAAATGAAAGAAATAAGGGGCTCTATATAAAGAAGACTGATGAAAAGCAATAAATTGAGGGAAAATAATTCAATTAATCGAAATTTGGACTTTTTTATTTTTAGAGAATAATTTTTTATGAAACAGTAATTAAAAAAAATAAAAATGTTCACACATAGAGTTCCAATTAAAATAATTGGATTTTCATTAAAGAATGAAAAATTTATTGCAAACCCCCAAAATACTTCAATAAAAAATACAAGCAATGAACCGATAAACGTAATAATAGTGATATTTTCTATAAGTATTATGTTCTTATCCAATGAAATTCTTGCTTTTTTTAGATATGAAATGGTTATTGGTGATAAAATCGAGAAAATTGCAATAAAAAATGTGATTTTGTTAAGAATTGAAAATGGAAAATAATATGAAATCAAGAGAATAAGAACTATTTTTACATATAACCAAGAGACTAATTCAATAATTTCTTTTACTTTGAAAAGTTCAAATCTAAGAATTAATTCGCTTATCTTAAATAAAATTAAAATTGATGAGAAAAATGAAAGAAAATATATAGCATAATTCAATAAAGCAAGATCTGGTGGAAATATAATTATTAAACTAATAAAATTGTGAAATAACAACATCACTAGGTAAGATAACGTAAAAGTAGACCCCAAAAAAATTATGTTATAGCATGTTTTTAAAGATCTACTACTGATAATTCCCAGTTTTTGCATCTTTTTTAATGTATAAATATTAAAAAAGAAAAAAATCAAAATCGATATTGAAATTAAAAACTCATTAATTATAATTGAAAGAAAAATTACTGACGTTGAAATAGAAATTAAAAACCAAACATATATCTGTGATTTACTTATTAACCTCTGATTAACTTCTTTATATTTATAACGAACAGATATATATTCTAATAATTTCAAAAAGCCAAATATCAAAAATAGCGTACAATTTAAATCAATTAAAATAAGAAATATACTAAAAAGAATTAACCCTGTATTTAACATATCCAATATGATAATCGTAGGAAGAATAATAACAGAAACCGATAAAAGGATATTATCTATTGCAATTAATTTTTTAAGCCAATTCTCATGAATTAATTTTTTATAAAAAATATAATAAATTGGAAGATATAAAATAATACATGACGAAATCACAGGAACAGTTAATAAATAATAAGTTCCGTAAAAGAACAAAAAAGAATAGTAAAAAACTATAATGGAAAGGAAAATTAATGAAAAACTTGTGAATTTAATTATAAATTCTCTAGAAAAAAGTTCCTCTTTAAGAGAAAAGATATTAACTAACATACAAATAATTGCTGTTGATAAAAATATAGAAATTAATAAAAATGAGAAATTTAAAAGAAAGACTAATTCAAAGAATATGTAAAATAAGATTGTAAATAATTCGCCAGCAACAATGTATGAATTAAACCTTACATAATTCTGATATTTTGAATTCGCAATTTTGCCTAACTTTACTCCAAATTTTAAAAGATAATGAAGTGTAATTGAAAAATATAATAGATCTAATAATAGAGCTATAATATTAAAATAAACAGAAATAATTGAAATAAAAATAGAAGCGAATAAAAACCAAGAAGCAAAATAACTATAATTAAAGAAATTTCCTTTAGAAAAGATTCCAATAAGGTAATTAAGAAATGTAAACAAAATAAATAACAAAGGGAATAAGATAGATGATATTATTAAAGAATTAAGAAAGAATCCAGGATCTACAGGAACCACAAGGAAATAAATTCTAAAATTAATTAAAATAAATAGAAAAATTTCTATTAAAAATGAGATAACGGTTAAACTTTTTTTAAAAAATTTTGACGCTTTTCTATTAAATCTACTAAAATATAATCGATACAAAGAACTTAGAAGTGCAATTAAGAAGATTAATGCATTTATGAAAATTTGAGAATAAAATATAATGAAAGGATCTGAAGTAAAAACAATATATGCACTAAATATAAAAGGAAAAAATAAATAAAGAATAAGGAAAAAGCTAGAAATTATAAGAAAATCTTGAACAATCGAAGCATTTCTTTTGTCAAGTAATTTAATTCTTGCAAAAATTTCTAGAATAAAATATAAAACTATAAAAAATATAATTAATTGTTCATTCCAATTTAATTGCAAGATTCTGAAACAAAAAGAAGCTAAAATAATAATAGTATTTGTCATATAGAGGATTCTGTTATATTTTTTATTCGAAAATCCAGCCCTTTCCTCTAAATAAAATAGAATATTAATAAAAATGAGTGATAAAAATGCAAGAATTGGAAAATCCAAAAATAATAATAATGAAAATATACTAGTGATTAATGTTAATGAAAGAATAGAATTGATTTTTAGACGATTTTTACGTTTTTTTAATTTCTTTTCTTTCCTTTCTTCACTTGCCAGTGCTATATGGTGTGTATAATGAAAATATACGTATAACTCAACTTTAAGAAAGATTATAATAAGGCATAAGATAATTAATGATACATTAAATAATTCTAAACCTGAAAGTGGTGGCATTACTGGGCTAAATAGTATATGCAAAAGCATTAATAGAATTGAAATACAAAATAGAAGCCCAACATTAGAACTAACTAATTTTTGTTTAAATTCAATTAATTCATTTAAAAACTTTTGATTTTCTTTTATTGCATTAGTAATTCTAAAACGGACATTTCTTGTAATGAAGAGCGTAATTCCATAAAAAAATATATTTGTAATAATTAAATAAAACCAAGATAGTTGAGTATAAGATATAACCGATAAAAATACAATTTGGATTATATAATTAATTATAAATATGAAATTGTGTAAATTGGTTAATATTGAAGTTATACCAACTGAATGTTTAAATCTCTTATCTTTATCACCAAATAAATCAACTGGCTTAAAATAAATATAAAACCAAGTGATATTATAAATTACTATAAAAGCAATTAAAGGGAAAAGTCCAAATTTTCCGGTTTGCCATTGAGAAGTAATAATTTCAACTATTGGCGTTAAAATAACAGCCGCAAATGTGACAAAATAAGAAATATGAATCCTGGCAACTAAATTATTTTTTATGTTCTTAAAAAATGGTTTATCCCGATATCTATCAAAACCGATATAAAAGAAAAATAATGAAAAAGTGAGGGCTAAAAGTGAAAAAGCGATTGCAAAATCTAAATCTGCTTGTCCCGTAATTTGAATCGTTATAAAATCCGTAATATAAAAAGTTAATAAAGCACAAGCTATTGGAGCAATAATTAAATAAAAACAAAACCACCAAACTTTCCAAATAAACTCTGTTGCTCTCCTAATTCTCTCTTCAGAATCATTTGATGATTTTGAACTCATATTTCTGGTAACACACCTAATTATAATTTAAATTATTAAACAAAATTTACGGTTGGAGAACTCCTATTATGATTTATTTTTTATCAGAAAATAATTATATTATTATACCAAATAATTCTTTCTCTTTTATTAGTATTTAAAAGATTTTGAGACCAATATTTGTCACAAAATAATTATATTTTTCAACATTTTTAAAAAAAGCTATGAAATCTTATCACTCTATAATATTATAGAATTAAAGGAAATAATTATTGTAATTAATAAATTATTGTTTTTTTTTATAATAGTAATATTAAAACATAATTAGATTAATAAAATGTATATAAAATTTTAAATATTAACTATTTACATGAATAGTGAGAAGATCTCAGCAAACGATATTCAAGGGGATGCAATGAGCATATGCAATCAACCTCTTTCAGAATGTAACGATTGTGGTCTTAGCGAAGTTCTGATGTGTAAGTATGAAGTTAAGGATGCAATCATCTTTTTGATACCCTTCCTTATTGCTTTCATTCCGGCCATTATTGGAATTATTTCATCGGGCTATGGCTTGTGGCTCATTGCATACTTCGGATTTATGATATTCTTTTTTATTGTATGGGAAAACCGGATACTATGCAGTCATTGCCCGTACTACGCCGAAGAAGGGAAAACTCTCCGTTGTCACGCGAACTATGGCTTACCTAAAACTTGGAACTATCACCCAGAACCGTTGAGTCGCTCCGAACAAATTCAATTCCTAATAGGAGTATTAATTATAGTTGGATTTCCTATGCCTTTCTTGATTATTGGAGAACAATATTTGATGTTGACAATCTCAGTAGTAGGGGTAATACTCTGGTTATGTGTTTTACAATTAAGGACCTGTAAAAAATGCATAAATTTTTCTTGTCCCCTAAATCGCATTCCTAAGAAAATAGTAGACGAATACCTCAAGCATAACAAGGTTATGAGAAGCGCGTGGGAGAAAACAGGGTACAGAATTGCAGATTAATCTACTTTAATTGGATGTGCAAAATTCCTGTAAGAAATGATTTTGAAACCAATTTTTTTGTCAAAAAAATTAATTTTTTCAATTTCTTAAAAAAAGCTATGGAATCTTATCACTCTATAATATTATAGAATTAAAGAAAATAGTTATTGTAATTAATAAACATTGATTTTTTTTTCATAACAGTAATATTAATATTAAATTGACTTGTTGGTTTCATAAAAACAGATGCTGTTTTTTATTTTCTGAATACACATAAAAGATGCCAATAAAAGTAAAATTGTATGGAGATTTAAGAGAAAAGGCGTCTAAACATAATTCCAATGCAGGTGCTCCAAGCACATTGAATCTTGAAGATAATGAGATAAAATTTGTATTTGATATTCTAAAGAAGTTTAACATAGAAGAAACAGAAATTAGCCATATTTTTGTAAATCATAAATACAGCGAACCAAGGAAAGAAGTCAAAGATGGAGATAGAGTTGGTTTATTCCCAAAGAATATGGGATTAATCTTCGTGGAAATAATCCAAAATAATTCGAATTTGGATTCTAAATATTAAACATTCTGTAAGGAACCCCGAAAAAGGTGTCTCCCCCAATGATACTCTTAATTTTATTCCGAGTAGTAATTGTATCATAATAAATAAATAATTGTCCCTTTCCATCACATGGTTCATTAATTTCAACAAAAACAAATTCAGGACTCGTATTTTCAATAGATGTAATAACGTCCTGATGTTCCTCAACTATTTCTCTCACAGTCTCAATACTTGGATAGTCTTCACAAGAAGGCCCTAAATTATCAATATAAGTCATAATAGCACCATAAGATATAATAAGCGATAGACTTCCAAATACAACTAAAATGATTATTAGAGCGTAAAGAATGTGTCGATTTTTTCTTTCATTTAAAGATTTATTATTTTTAAAAATTGCATTTAAATTTGATTTCTTTGAAGAATCTTCAGACATATTATTCTTTCCTAGGTTAGAATTTTCGAAAAAATCATAAAATAGAAGATGAATTGAATCGTACCAATAATTAAGTAATAGAATAATAAAAATTTATTCTATTATTCATTTTTTCTTCGATTAAGTAATTTCCGTTGGAATTACAGATATATATTGAGTTAATTCAATTTAATGCCCATCAACTAATAGATTTTGAAATTACCTAACTTTAGTATAATGTTTTTCATAATATTCTCTTAAAATACTCTTAATCGCAATAAAAAGACTATTTATTAATTGATCGTATAAAGTATGCTATTGTCTTAATAGAATCGAAAATTAAAAAACTCACGGATATAGATCCCAAACCTGATGTTATAATAATATCTGTTCCTAAAGAAATCTTAAAATCTTGTAGAAGTCTTAAATATAAGCATACTAATAGAATTTATCTCATAAAACGGCAATTTGATCTAGGTTTGAAAAACTATAAAGATGGATATAATTTTCATAATCTAATAAAAATCATAGGAATGGATAATGGCATCCCTATACAGTTAATTTATCCAGATACACTATTTCCAAATCCTAAAGTAAAAGGGAGACAAGATTTGGCGATGATTGCTTGGAATCTAACTGTAGCTCTATTATATAAAGCAAATGAGATACCGTGGAAATATTTTGAGTTCCCAGATAGCACTTGTTTTGTCGGTATCTCTTTTCATAAAGAATTCGATGATAATGACGAGCAGATCATGAGAGCAAGTGTGGCTCAAAATTTCCTTTCAAACGGTAGAGACATTGTTTTAAGAGGAGATAGATTTGAATGGGATACCAATATATCAAAGAGTCCGCATATGAGTGAAGAATGTACAATTGATTTAGTGGAGAAAATACTTTCTAAATATAAAGAACATTGGGGAAAATTACCAGATAGAGTTGTAGTGCATAAAATTTCTGAATATTGGCCGGATGAATCAAGAGGTTTTGAAGCAGCACTAAATAATGTGAATAAAGCAGATTTAATAACTATTTCAGATACAAATATAAGATTTTTTAGACTTGAACAAATGCCAGTTGTTAAAGGTACTTTCATTAATTTATTTGGTAGATATTATCTATATAATGTTGGTTATATTCCTTGCTTAGAGGTGTATCCTGGAAGTAGAATTCCATCGCCTATCGAAATTAAATTTCATAGGAATGATGAGGATCCTATTAAAATTTGTAAAGAAATAATGGCTTTAGCTCGTTTAAATTGGAACAATATTGATTACTCTACTAAATATCCAGTAACGATGACTTTTTCGAGAAATGTTGGCGAAATACTCTCAGAATATAGAGCTAAATCATTACCAAGAATTCCTGATAAATATAGGTATTATATGTAAAGAAGGTAAATAATAAAAATACCATTATATTAGGGAGATCTAAATATTAATCGTTTTAAATTATATTATTTATAAATATATTAATAGATTAAAATGGTGAAATCGTTATGCCTAAGAAGTCAAAAACTATAGAAAGAATATGGAATTTAAAAATTTTTAAGCAAAAAACAATCACTAAAGAAATTTATGAAGAGAATAAAGATGGAATTAGAGAGATAATGGACAATTTACTGATTGTTGTTGAAGAGCCCGCATTATTTAATTATGAAGCACATTGCGAAGATTTTAAGCAATTTATTAAATTATCTACAAAAATTTTAAAATATTTAGATACGGATGAAAGAAAATTTGTAACTAAAATAAATAAATTCACAAAAGAAAAATGTAAATCTGTATGGTCTGTTAAACCTCGAGTAGTAATAGATGAGGATTTTTCTTAAATTTAATAAAGTCTTTTATGAATCATTCATCCATTCCATAAATCCCTCTCTTTCTGGTCCCTTTGGCCAATCCTGATCGAGAATTCTTTTCTTCCTCCTTTTCTTTAATATATTTCTTAATTTCATTATTAATATGAAAAGAGGATAAGTAAATATAATTATTATTATTAAGCAGATAAATATAATAATGTTAAAATTAAAAACATCGAAAGAATAAGAATGATCAATTCAATTATAATCATAACATAAAATGTTTTAAAATTTGATTCTGATTCTTTCATATATTTTAAATTTCTTATTATGAAATATATAAATAACCATTTTTTTAAATCGCTTTTTGTTTTTGTTTTACAAAATCTTGCCAATAAACCTTGTAGATAATTATGTTCCTTATGATTACTTTGAAAAAATTCTGCTAGAGGTTGCCCAACTTTCCATATATTTTAGCCAAATTTTAATTCAGCTTTTTTTAACCCCCTCTTCTAAATCTTTATCGCTATTTTTCTAAAAAATTAATAAGAGATGAAGATTGTATATTAATGTATTTAAATTTTCTTTATTTTTGATTAAATAATTCTCTCGTGCTTTATCACTTGTTAATAACAATTTGAATTTTTTATTATCCAATATAATAATTTTTTTCTTTTTTAAAGAATTTAATTCTCCAACACCAAATAATATATAGATTTGTATATTATCAATACTTTGCGTAAATTCTCATTCTAATACAATTCCAGATAATAGTGAGATATTAAGGACTTTATTAAAAGAAATCCCACAATAATTACTAATTTCTTGAATCCTTTCAGAATTTTTTTGTATTAATTCTACTTCTCTTTTTTTCATAATTATCACTATGATTTTTATTGGCTTTCTTATAAAATGCTCATATTTAAAAGAAAAAAATGCTGAATGTATCTAATGTATCCAATTCGCAGGTCTGATTTCGAGAGGTATGATAACCCTAGGGGAGGACTTATAATATTCAGACTCCATGACACGCAATTTTATGGTGGAAAGTCCCGGACCAAGCTTCTCTAACAATTTTGGAATGGTGTCGTTATCGATTGTGACTACCCATGCGTCAAGCGTCTTTTCTATTGGAAGCGTGAAAGTTTCTTTTAGCTGTCCGTTGGGATCTAAAATTTCGCAAAGAATATGATACACGTAATTGTCGTTAAGAATGCTTTCTGGAGAGGGTTCGAGCTCTGAGGCTTCGTAAACTTTGGTAAGAGATGCTAAGGTGTTTCCGAAACTACTTGGAATAGGATCTGCTTTTGTTACATAAGTATCGATTCTTAAGTCTTCGTATTGCTTCGTGACATTACCGTCAGGTAAGTCGTAAGAAATGTAATCTCCCGCACCGAGCGCAATATCGCCTTTATGAAGGTTAATAAGACCTTCTACATAAGTGCTATCGATGGTTAACATACTTGTTAGATCGATGAACTTCAAATTTATCGACATTATTTCAATTAAAAAAGCAGAAATTGACAATTTTCTGGAGGAAAAACCACAAAATGAAATTAAGGCACAGTTAAATTTATTAAATAGTCATAATCTCGAATTATTACTAGATTCCCATGTAATATCGACATTGAAAATTTATTTTCCTCATAATAGAGATTAGGAAAATTAAATAAAAATAATAAAGAATAAAAAAAATTGAATTTAAACGTCTCGAGTCCTGAATCTTAAATAGGCTAACACCAGGCATGGAATGAGATATGCGAGAAGCATAATTATTACATAACTCAGGTCAATGATAAAAACTCCATCAACCGCTGAGGGGTCAAAGATTTGAATCACTGCGATTTCAGCATATATTGGGAAATAGTATGGAGCACCCAATAAAATTCCAAAAGCTGTTGCTCCTGCCATGATGAAGAAAAATGCCATGACCATTGCCTGTGTACCAGATCTGAATATTGCACTAAATAATAGATATATTGCCACATATGTTCCCCCAACTAAGCAATAGAATACAAACCAGGAGAACAATTCCAAGGGTACTTGTTGGTATAATGCTAAACTAAAAATAATATTCTCAAATAAAGGAATCCCGTTCCAGATCAATACACTTGTGAAAACAGCAAGGGATTTTCCAATGAAAAAATTGTCTCGTCCTGTTTTAGTGAAATTCGTTAAAGCAGTCCCCTTATCGAATTCGTCAGCGAGAACTCCTCCCGCAAAAAAGAGCGTTAAGAACACTAAAAGTGAACCTATTTGTCCTACTGTACTAGCCATAAATAACTTTACATCAGGAGGAGGGGAAAACGCAAGTATGATTGCTGTAAGGTTGTACATTACTAAGCCAAGAATTAACATCAGATAATACCTTTTTCTATGAAGGAATAATTCAAATTTGTAGATTACGAAAATTTGATTCATACTCAAATTTCTTTTCATCTCTAAATTTAAAGCCATTAATTTATCTCCTCTTAAGTTTATTATTTTGAGTATATTTAATTTCATTATTTTCCACTAACTCTATGTAAAGTTCTTCCAAACGAGAAGTTCTTACCCTGCTAAAACCTATTATAGGGAGTTTGAGGTCTGAAGTTAATATTTTATGAATGTTTTTGCGGGATGAGGGCTTTCCATCATAATAAATGTGAAATCCAGGAATGTTTTCATCGTAAACAACAGGTATTTTGTCATCATTTTCACTAAATGCCTTGATTTTTTCAGAAATTTCTTTCACTAACTTGTTAACATTATTGGGATTGATGGGTTCTAATAATTCTACCCCTATTTCTTGTTTAGTCATTTTCTGTTCCAAATTAACGAGCTTATCCACGGCGATGAGTTCTCCTCGGTTAATGATAGCAATCCGATCACAAATTTCAGATATTTCATATAGCATGTGGGATGAAAGAAAGATGGTTTTACCAAGGTCTTTTAATTTTTTCATGATTTTTCGAACTTGAATGCGTGCTGCGGGATCTAAACCAGTTTGAGGCTCGTCTAATACTGCTACATCTGGCTCGTGTACAATTGCTTGCGCCAAGCCTAATCGTTGTTTCATGCCTTTAGAAAATTCTTTTATTTTCTTATTTTTCCATCTTGTTAACTTAACAATTTTAAGTGCCCATTCTATTTGTTTTTCAATTTTCTCTTTTGGAACACCCAATAATCGGCAATAATACCCAAGTATCTTTCTTGGAGTAACGTGACCATAGAAGGCAGGGATATCAATTAAAAAGCCAAATCTCCTATATAATTCAGAGGGAACTTCTCTCGCCTTAGCAAGAGAACCATTTCCATTTGTGATTTCAATTTGACCTGACGTAGGTTTGATTAACCCTCCTAACATTTTCATCGTGGTTGTTTTACCAGCTCCGTTCGGACCCACAAAGCCCAGTACTTCTCCTTGATAAATTTCAAGGTTTAAATCATTTACTGCGATGAGGTCATGATACTTTTTCTTTAATTCAGAAAATTTTACAACTGTTTGTGTCATAGTTACACCTTTTTTTTATGTAAATTTGAAAAAATAGTACTTTAAATAAAGAACATATCAATTAGTTTTTATTATAAATGGAGTCCAATTATTATCTGAAATTCCTTAACTCTTTTATTATCATCATATTCCTTAGCTAAAGGTATTTCAATATTTTATAGTCTATCTAGTCGCTCAGATAATCTTCCATCGGTTTTTAAAATAATAAATGCATCATTTTTTGAGCTCTTTGGATCTATTTCCTTTATTCTTTTCATTTTATCGATTATTTGCGACATTGTTAGGTAAAGGTTTTCTTAATATAACAAACATCAATTAAGAAATCTTGAACAGTTTCGCTCGTATTCTCATCGTATTCATTATGCATCGTTGAACGAGGCACCCAAGATTCTAAACCATTCTCAAAGACAGAAGTAATGCCTTATCGGTATGTTTTTTAACTCTCGCAGAGACCATTGCCATATCCTTTTGTTCTTTTTTAACAATTGGTTTTTCCTTTTGGTCAGCAGCTTCTTTAATCTCTTTAACTTGGGTTATTTCATTACTACTCTTTAAAATTATGGCAGGCGGTTTCTCTTGAACTGCTCCAGAAGTCGCAAATTCAATTTTCTCAAGCATTAAATGCTTTAGCAATCTTCTAAGAAACTCTGATTGTGGAAACTTAATAATTCTACTATATGGTCCTACGTTAATCCAGAACCCTTGATTATCTTTATCCCAATTTATCGCAATTCTGGTCGATTTCTCTTTATATTTATGGACTGTATTCCACGATGTTTTATTTGAGAACACATCAATTACTTGGATAATCTCTTCAATAGTCAACCTTACAATTTTCCCTTCACTCAACGATGGTCTTTCCCATGTTCCATCTTTTTTCTTCTTAATACATTGAAGAAAGATAAAGGGTTCTTCCTTGCGATTGCTCTCTACAATAAATCCAACTTTCTCGCCAAAAAAGCTTTGACTATGCGTATCAGTCATGGTATCTAATTCTATTCTTAAAGGAAGTATATCGATACAATAAATTTAATTGAAATTTCTTACTTTTTTATACTTCTTTTCGATTCGATATATTTACAATATTTTTTATATTTCTTCTTCCTTTTAACAATCTGTGGGATCCCAATCAAAGGTTACAAAAGCATCTTTTCCGTGATTATATGTATTAAATTCATATCCTCTAACAGAGCCCACAATCGATCTATCCCAAATCGCGAGTTCTATACCGTAAGCGCACTTTATTTTATCAGGACATAAATTTAAATTTCCAATCTCTTGACCAAGTCCTCCATCGATGGCACCAATAATGCCTTGTTCATCAACACCTGGAATTGGATCATCATATCGAACTTCTTCCCCTATTTGTTCACCAGACTCTGTAATATTTCCTCCAAATATTTTTAATCGAAATTTTTTAAAATAGTCATCTCTGAAATTACCATAGATAAAGATTAAAGGTACTTCCCAGTCCTTATTTCCGATAAATGCATCACATTTTTTATAATTTCCTTCGCTATCTTTGACAGTAACACCTTTAGTAGGCAGTGTTGGGGGTGGAGTACCACCAAACGTAAAAAGGTCAGGTTCTCTATTATCCAGTATAAGTGAGACATCAGTTGTTTGTCCAGGAAGTGGATTTTTCTCTGCATCTGCTAATTCAAGCTTTAGCAAATATTTATTATCCTTTCCATAATTCCTCCAATGTACCAAGGGAGCAAGACTATAGTTATCTATTTGAATAAAAAAAAGGTAAAAAAAACAATTAAAAATCATCATTATCTTTTGTAACCAACCAAAAAGAACTACAGTTAGTATAAAAGTTAATTACAAAAACTTAGGTTTTTACCTCAAGTATCTTCATTTTTTTATTATCTCAAAATTATTCTTTTTATTTCCTTTTATTTTAGACTAGTTGTATACCAAATATTTTATGAAATAAATAATCGCGAATGTTGTGTTTAATGAGAAATAAAATTAAGTTTGATATTTAAAAAATAGTGGAATAATTTATTAACTGCATGAAATCCCTGATTTATAATTATAATTTTAGAAATAATAAAAAATTGAATCACTTATATTTCCATAAAATATAAGAAATAATCTTTTATTCAACATATATCTCATGAGTTTTTATTTTTAGTTCGAGAAGTTTTGGGAAAAATTTATAAATGATTTTGATCAATTTATATTTTAATTTTTAAAGATTTTGATCAATTTTTATTTTAATTTTTAAAATATAATTAAAAAGGTGAATTCCAATAGAAGAAAAAGATATAAGTGCATTAGTTAGTATTATAGTTTTCATATTCTCAGGAATTCTGATTCTATTTAGTCTTGATGAACCTTCCACAACCTTATGGGTAAGCGTTTATACTGGTATAACCGCGCTTTATTTCGGTAAAAGAGTTACCCAAGATGCTAAGATAAAAGCAAAACCTGGAGTAGAGCCTTTAAAACCTTTGAAACTTCCAAGATACATTGTTAGACTTATTCTTTTGATTATAGCTTTAATACTTTATATTATCAGTCTAATTATGACATTACCTTCCAGAGATTCCTTACTATGCGTAGTAATTACAATTCTTGTGTTTTTCGGTCTAGGATTTGGTCTTACATAGAATAATTAATAATATAATCTAACTTAATGATGCTTTTTAATAGTGGCATCATACAAACCTTTTTTATCAAATATTTAGATTTAAATTTATATTAGGAAGAGATGGTTAAATATTAAAGGTATAAAACTAAAAATTGAAAAGTATATACTTAAAAGAATTATTATAACAATAGTTGTTGGTGTTGCAGTAAGTTTATTAACTTTTTTTGTAATTCCGATAATTCTTGAATTATTTATATGGGCGTATTACATTACATTTCTGAAATTTTTTTGGGTATTTTGTTTGATTTATATTTCTTTACAATTAAAAAAAGACTTAGATATTAAAGGTTTAATCTATTTCACAAATATAGTTACATTGGCAATATATATTATCGATACAATTGCTCAATATACAGGATTATATGAAACAGCAACCGAATTTTTTGTTTTAAGTTGGGATATGGCTTCTCATTTTGCTGCAGGATTCGTTTTTTTTCTTATTTTTGTTATGTTTATAAGTATAGTTGAAATCAAATATAAAGTTGAAAATATTGCTTTAATTTTAACGAATGTAGCGTTATTTATCTGGGAAATATTAGAAGAATTATTAGAATTATTTTATGGCGGAACATTGGAAGGATTCGCAAATTATTTCTTTTGGAATGGAGTACAAGATATGATTTTTAATCTTTTAGGTTCATTAACGGCTTATTTAATTGTAAAATTATATTTTAAAAAAAAAAGAAAAGAGATAGAATTGAAAGCTTCAAGTAATTAATGAGACTCAGAATATATAATTCCTTCTGCTTAATACTGTTTAAGTAGAAGATACAATTGATATAAATATTAAAAAAAATATAAAAAAAATTTGAAAAAAATATAGGCGGGGAGATGAATTCTCCCATAAAAGTGGAGAAAAAAAATCCAAAAAAAAAAAAATAAAAATAAAAAAAAAAAAA
>JAHLWH010000113.1 GCA_019058015.1 Promethearchaeota archaeon
AATTTGACCAAAATCTTTAGTCAGATTTTCAAATTTGATTAAAGGAATTTAAGTAATTGACATTAAAACCCTTTTGATTTTATATTTTCGTTTAAAATTCTATAACGTTTGATTAATATAATAATTGTTGAGAAAATTGTTATAATTATTACAATTATAAGAGGAAAACTGGGTATAGCAGGAAATGTAATTTCTTTAATTTCAAATCCATCAAAATACATTTTATATGAGACAGATTCAAATGGATATTGAAAATTTTTACCTAAATAAATAAAAGCGGTATTAACTCCTCCAAAAGTAAAATTTTGGAGATCTTGGATATCTGAGAAATCAAAAGTCACTGCTCCTATAGAATAATTATTTATTTCCAAGATTTTAGATTCGTTTAAATAAACTAAGATATTATTACTCCCAAATTTAATACTAAAGTAATACCAAGTGTTGTGTATTAATTTAGTTGAGCTATAAGCACTTGAAAAAGAAGTAAAAGTATAATTATATGAGGCAGAAATAATATGTGTTGTGTTTAACCACAGTTTGAAATCTTTCTTTATTGTATATATGCTTGGGTCGTGAATGTATACTATACCAACAGGGGTAACAGAGTCAATTGATTCAAAGAAGAACCAAAAATTTATCTCTTTCTCAAATAAACTCTGATTGCAATCATAAATTGCATATGACAAATTATCATCAATATCTTTTGAAAGATTTAAAGAGTTTTGTCCAGAATTTTTATATTCTTCTGTTATGCTACAATTCGATAAAGTCCAGTCATCTGGTATCGTTTCAAAATCTTGATAATAGGGAATATAATTAAAAAAATGATTAATTAATGTTGCTATAAAAAGAGTTGAAATGAAACTAATTAATGTAATGACAATTAAGATTTTAGTTGTTTTTCTTTTCATGTAATAATCATTTTTATTTTCAGATCTTTTTAGTTAATATTAAGTAATAATTTATTTTAACAATTATTAAATTTAAGGATTCTAATAGAAAATAAGGATTTTATAAATTAATATACTAATTTCCATTTTAATAAAAAAAAAGGCGATATTTTGACAAAGACTTACGAAGAAATCAATAAAAAAATTAAGAATGGTGAAGCAGTTGTAGTCACTGCTGAAGAAATGATTAATTTTGTTGAACAAAATGGTGTTAAAATAGCTGCAGAGGAAGTGGATGTGGTCACAACTGGTACATTTGGCGCGATGTGTTCAAGCGGAGCTTTTCTAAATTTTGGACATTCAGATCCTCCAATTAAATTTGAACATTTATGGTTAAATGGAGTTCATGCATATCATGGAAATGCAGCAGTAGATTGTTATATTGGTGTAACTCGTATGAATGATAAGAGACCCTTTGAATATGGGGGGGGGCATGTAATTGAAGATTTAGTTAATGGAAAACCAATTCATTTAAGAGGAACATCTTATACTACTGATTGTTATCCAAAAGAAGAAGTTGATACATATATTACATTAGATGATTTAAATCAAGCGATCTTGGTAAATCCTAGGAATGCATATCAAAGGTATGATTGTGCAGTAAATAGCACAAATCGTACTTTATATACATATATGGGAAAACTTCTACCAAATTTTGGAAATGCAACCTTTTCAGGAGCAGGATGTTTAAATCCGTTATGTAATGATCCCGATTATGAAACTATTGGTATAGGAACCAGAATTTTTTTAGGTGGAGGTATTGGATATGTTATTGGGGAAGGAACTCAGCATGATCCAATAAAAAGGTTAGGATCATTATTTGTAAAGGGCGATTTGAAGCAAATGAACGCAGAATATCTGAAAGGAGTTAATTTTGAAAAATACGGAACTAGCATTTATATTGGTTTAGGAATTCCAATCCCAATATTAAATGAAAATATTGCAAGAAAAACTGCCATTAAAGATGAAGATATTAAGACGGAGATTGTTGATTATGGTATTCCAAGAAGAAAAAAACCCATAATAAGGGAGATTAATTATAAAGAATTGAAAAGCGGAACCATCGAGATTAAGGGTAAGACGGTTAAAGTCTCTTCACTTTCATCTCTCTATATGGCAAGAAAAGTTGCAAATAAATTAAAAAATTGGATTGAAAAAGGAAAATTTTTATTAAATCCACCTGCTGAAAGACTTCCAAGAGATACCTCATTTAAACCAATGAAGGAAGTTAGGACACAAAAATTTGTGAAAGATTTCAAAAAACAAGCTCTAATATGCCATCTAAATGATAGTATTAATATAGTTGCAAAAAAAATTATTGAAGAAAATGAAAATCATGTTGCAATAGTTGATGATGATGGTATTCTAAAGGGAATTGTGACGAGTTTTGATATTACTCGAGCTATTGCCGAAAATAAAGAAATCTTATCGGAAATCATTACAAAAAAAGTTATTACGACTACAGATGATGAACCAATTGATATTGCGGCGAGAAAGATGAGAGTTAATAATATTAACGGACTTCCAGTAATTGATAAAAATAAAAGAGTAATTGGATTAATCACTTCCGAGGAGTTGTTGCTAAAATGACTATTATAAATATTAATATACCTGTCAGAATAATTGACAGTATTAAGGATTATGCAAAAATCTTACAAGATGTTGTGAAAATGAATATTTCATTTGATATTCTTAAATTTTCTACAACACCAAAAGGAATAATTTTGATCATCGATGTTCCTTCTGAAAAATTGAATCAAATTAATGAAGCTTTCAAAAGTGAAGGTATTTCTGTCGAACGAAAAAGTACAGTTTGTGTAGATAATGAACTTTGCATTGATTGCGGCGCTTGCATATCATTATGCCCTACTGGAGCATTACATTTTACTAACAACTATGAATTAGAATTTACTAAGGAAAAATGTATTGGTTGCCTTATATGCCTTGATTCTTGTCCAAGAAATGCAATTAAAGAGACTTAAATTTTTTAACTTACGCTTAATTATATTATTTAATTCTTTGATTTTATTCGATTTAATTATAGAATAAAAAAAGGGTATTGCAATTTATAAAAAAATAATTTGTTTTGCAGGGAAGGGTGGTGTTGGAAAATCAACTCTCGCAATTCTTTTTTTAAAATATTTAATCTCTAAATTTCCGAAACAAAAGACCCTTGTGATAGATGCAGATCCAGATGCTAATATCTCAGATCTAATAAATAAACAAACTAATTTTAGAGATACAATTGCTGGGGTAATCACAGAATTAGGTAGAAAATTAGAAAGAAAAGAAATACCTCCACATTTGTCGGAAAAATCGTTAGTAGAGGAAGAAGTATTTAGACATATTATTCCATTTAATAATTTTGACCTTATAATACAAGGGAGATCTGAGGGGGAAGGATGCTATTGTTCTATTAACAATATATTAAAACATTTGATAAAGATTTTAGCTGAAAATTATAAAATTACTATTATTGACTCACCAGCTGGTTTAGAATTTTTCGCGAGAAAAACTTCTATAGATGTAGATGATTTAATTTTAGTTACTGACCCAAGTAAAATGAGTTTTCACACTTTACAGAGAATTCTTGAAGTGAAAAATGAAGTTAGTTTAGATTTTAAAAATATATGGGTTTTGGGTAATCGATTTAATGGAAAAATTAAAAATCTATTTATGCAAAGATTTGAAAAAGATTTAAAAAACAATACCAAACTACTAGGATTCCTTAACTATGATGAGGAAATTCAAAAATTTAATTTAAACGGTAAATCATTACTTGATTTGCCATCAAATAATGTAGTTTATCAACAAGCCGTTGAGATATATTCTAAGATTATTTAATCTCCTTGAGAGAAAATTATACTTTTAATTCTTCAATAAATGGCAAAACTCTTTCGAGACAATATTTATCGCATTCATATTCCATAAGAACCCCAATTAGTTCATTAATGTGGACTGCTGGGATTTTTGGAGATTCACCAAAAAGACTCTTCATTTCCTCCCTAAATTTATTAAGCGTGTACAGACACGTCGGACAATTAGTAACCAAAAGATCGGCTCCTGCATTTTCTGCACTTTTTAATTTATTGAAAGTTATTTGCAAAGCTTCTTCTCTATGAATTACATTTTGGGAAGCACCCCATCCACAACAAGATTCACGTTCTTGATAATCTGTAACTGTTCCACCTAAAATTGTTAATATATCTTCCAGTTTATTTTTAGGGGCAATAAAGTTATTCATATCCTTTTTATCCAATAATAAATTCAAATAATGGCACCCATAATGAGTAGCACATTTTATCCCATCCAATGTGTATTTTAAATGTTCTCCAATTTCTTCCCTGATTAAATGTAGAAAATCAAGAACATGAATGATTTTTAATTTGGGGGAGATTAAGATCTTTTGATTAAAATCTTTTAATATTTTGGTAGTTTTTTCTCTTACTTCTTTTGTATTAAGAAATTTCCGCCCTCTCAATAAAGAAAGATAACATCCATTACAAGAAACAATCAATATATCTGCTATTTCATTTATAGATGCAATATTCCTTTCATTAATTGCGGCAAATTGGGCTCTAGTTATTAAATTTCTCTGGAGAAAAGTTCCAGAACAGCAAGATTGCTCCAAAGATGTAGAAACTTGTAAATTAAAATCTTCTAACATCGATTTTAAACAAGTTCTTATCCCGGGATAATAATATTCTAAACATGCTTTAAATAAACATATTTTCTTATCTTTAAAAAAATCTAAAGGATTATCATTATAAGTTTGTAAAATCTCATCTGTATC
>JAHLWH010000114.1 GCA_019058015.1 Promethearchaeota archaeon
ATAGTATCCGGGATTACATCTTCAGGATTATTTTTTAACATATCTGCTAATGCGGGATCAAATCCATTTAGATATTAAAATAAAAATTCAAGATTGTTTTCTACTTCAGCGTAAATTTTAGAGATTTTATCTCTATATTTAAATTCAGTAGGTTTTTCTTGAAATAACCTGAAAAAATCTTCAAATCTTTTGATTTTATTAATTGGAATACTTGGTTGAGGCTGGTTATTATTAATTGTCATGTATTAACCTTTACTGTCTAATCATATTTTTTTATAAAATGTCGGTATTTTTAAATTAAAGAATTTTAAATTATAAAACAATTTATTAATTCAAAGATATTATCAGCAGATTAATACTGCATTAATATATTTGAAAAATAAAATATTAAGAGATTGTAAATTTAGAGATTTATAAAATATAAGAAGCAAAATTATTACTTGAAATTATTTTATTGAAGTTCTTGTAGCACATTACAAATTATTGAGTCTTGAGACATCTCACATCTAATTTTTAAAAGGGCTATTATTCTCTTTTTAATATCTTCTTTTTCATATTTTGCTGTTCTTAAAAATATTTTTGCAACAGATCTTTGTGCATTTATTGGAGTATCAGAAGAAAGTAGCTTTAAAAGAGTAGATAATAAATTTTGAATTCCAATTTTATTTATTAATTGAGAAACTGATATTACAGTTTTTTCTCGGACAGAATCTGATGGATCGTTAAGTAAGTCAACGATGTAAGGGAAAATTTCATCTAAATCTTCTAAACTATAAATCTTTATCAATTTGATTGAAGATTCCCGAACTCTTTCATCATCATCTCTTAAATTTTTTGAAATTTTATTAAACGGAATTAATTTTGGGGATATATTCGGAATTTCAGTTAATATTTCCATTGAACTCCTGCGTACCCATTTTTGATCATCATCAAGCATTTTAATAAGTTGATTTAAAATGAGATCATAATTCTTGATATCTTTAATCAAATTTCCTAAACTTTTTATAACAGCATCTCTAACTACCCATTCATCATCAGATATTGAATCTATTAGTGCATTGGCTGCTTTATCGGGAACTTTATGTCCAATATAAAATAAAACATTAGCTGCTGATTCCCGCACGAATGGTTCCTTATCTTTTAATAAATTGATGATAGGGTCAATGGGAATTATCTCGGGGGACTTTTTAGCAATATCGACAAGTGATTTAGATAAAGTTATTTTAACTGATTTTTCTTGTGCAATTATGGTGTTTAAAAGAACAGAAATTAAAGGTTTAACGTAATTGGGCATTCTAATCGCAATAATTGAAATAATCTTAGAAGCTTCTGTTTTAAATTGCTTATTTCCCTCAGTTTTTAAAATATTTATAAAGGGATCAATGTTTATTAAATCAATATAATCTTCTGCTAATTCAGATAATGAATTAATTGAAGTTAATTTAATATGTTCTTGATCTGAATTCAAATTTACTAATAATTTTGGGATAAAAAGTTTAGGATTTTCTTTAACGATATTAATTACGGTTTTGGTTATAATGCCTTTTGTGATAAATTTTGTTGAATCAGGGATTGCAATCAATTTACTAAAAACCATCTCAGGATTTTGCTTTCCAATATTAATAATCATATTGGAAATGCTATTTTTTATCTGTTCATCATCTGATTTAATATATTTTAATAAAATATCTGTGATTTTCTCGGGATTAGACTCCCAGATTTTTCCTAATAATCTCAGAATACTATATTGAATTTCTAATTTTGATGAAGCCATCTTACTTAATAAATAGTCCAAATTAAGAGCGGTTGGAACTTCATTATGATATTTTTCTAATGCTTTTATTGCAGAATTCCTAACTGCTTCATTAGGATCTAAGAGACCATCTAAGAAAGGTTTTATTGGAATAAAATATTCTTTAAAATTCCCAATTTTAGCTATTGTAGTAAAAATTTCAGTCCTAACCTCTTTATTTGGGTCATTCATTAGGGATATTAATTCATTAACTGTACTTGAATCTAAATCTTCAATACTAATTCCTTGGAGAGAAAATGCTGCTGCAGCTCTTACATTCTTATTTGGATGCTTCAATTTTTCAATAACTAAGCCTAAAGGAAATTTTTTCGGGGATTTTATTAAAAATTTAAGCGTTTCTTCTTGAACCTTATAATCAGAATCTTGTAATAAATGTTCAAACTCTGTTAATGTGATATAATTTAAACTTTGGTTAGGAATTCTTGATAAAACCATAATTGCATAATATTTTATATGCCATTCAGCATCTTTGATTAATGGTAAAAGAACATTGATTGGAATCTGACTTATTAATTTTTTATCTGCTTTAATTAATGTTTCTAAGATGGGAATTTTTTTATCATAATTTGGGCTATTTAATACTTCAATTATCCATGAAAGTATTGTATCTGGAGCATCATTTTCTAATTGAACCATTATTTCAGTTGAGATTATTTTAGAATTAGGATTAGGATCACATATACCATCAAGTAGTGCATTTTTAAATTTATTACTTGTAAGGTCGATATCTCCCTTTCGAGGTATTCTCTCAAACATTAATTTTATTGTTTCCTCTGCATGATCCTGTAATCTTTTATCTGAATTTTTAATAAAATTAAATAAAGGGATAGGATCAAAAGTTTGCCCCGATTTTGTTATCATTGAATATCTAAGATTTTGAGCGAATTCATTTTTTAAATTGATTACATAAAAAATAATAAAAAATAGCAAAATTATTTCTTCAATAATTGCTGCTGGAACAAATTCTATAAACCTAGTATTTATTGGTTGCGTGAAAATCCAAGAATTAAAAATTTTTTCTAATTTATTGGCGTTTACTATTAAAAAATTGACTAAAACATTTAAACCAACAGCTGCAATTAAATACCCTGCAAAATATACATCAATTCCTCTGTATTTAATTTTTCGGCCCCAAAATCTAGTAAAATAACCAATAATCCCAAAGATCAATACTATAATGACCATCCAAGCATAGGACATGGTTGATATTGCCATTGAACCAGAAAAGTAGTAATTTATTGTTTGTATTAATGAGATACATGTCCAAACAAATACAAATAACATAACTCCAAGAATTATTCTAGGGGCTGGATCTCTGCCAAATTCTTCCATAGAACGCTTACTATTTTCAAATCCTAGAAAGAAATATCTATTTAACTTAGGTAGATGATAATAGACATTACTTATTCCAGCTACATACCCTTTTGCGCCATAGAATGTTAAAATCATTAAGGGGTAAACTAACATCCATGACATCCAAACAATAACAACGGGAACTTTTGTGATCAACCATATTATAATAGGGGGAAATATAAAAATTGTAAAATATAAAAGAACAGCAACAAGGAGAGAGAAAGGTTTTGGAAATCGATTTATGATTTTTTTTCCAAGAAATTCATGAAAAGGAGTCAAACCTTCACTTTTTTTCTCAGTCCATGCAATAAAGATAAAATCAAAGAGGGGATACACTGAAATATAAAAAAGACTTGCAATCATTGGAAGAATTAATGCATAAGGTGATATATCTGGAGGTGAAACTCCTGATTGCCAAAATTCAGGAGTTTCGATAATAAAAATAACAATCATTGCAATAATCGTTATTGTTGCTAATCCAAAAATTAAACCATAAATAACGCATACAAACCGATCCAAAATTGAAAATTCTCCTTTTTTAACAATAGAAACTTGTTTGTAAATAAGTAAAAAACCGAAAATGCTCGATCCAATGTAAAAAAATAATAATAGAATAGAAGTTTCATTCCATAAGAATTGCATATTAAACACTTAAAATTTTAGAATAATTAGGGAATTTTCTAATTAAATCGTACTTTATATTCATATTTTAATATTAAATTTTAAAAAAGTAATGAATATTATTATTTTAATATACGATAAGTTATAATTTATTTGTGAATTTTTCTTTAGAATTGAAAATCTTATTAAGTTAGTATATTAGAATGCTAAAATTAGAAACTGATATCAGCTCTTATCTAGAGAGATTGAAATTTATTTTTATTAACAAAATGATAGTTGTAGAATGTATTAAAGATAGCAATAGAATTAATTTATTTAGTGAAAATATTGGACCTTTCAAAAGAGGACACATTTATAAATTACCGTTTTGGAAAATTAGACCTTTTATTGAAAGAAACTATTTAAAAATTCAATCAGGGAATGAAATTAATAGTGCTTTAATTCAACAATTTGCAGAAAATGAACGCGATAATGCAAAATTGATAAAAAAGGAACATGATTTCTTTATAGAAATTAAAGAATTTAAAAGATTGATTAAAAATAAAATTGAGAATGGTATTATTCCTAAAGAAGAATTGATTAAATTACAATTACATTTGGAATTTTTATTGCATCAAAGAATCTCAAAAATTGAAAAATTAGCTACGAGTTCACCATCAATTGAATTATTGGGAAGATTAACTGATACAGAAAAGATATTATTTAAGGGAATTAGGAGTTTAATAAAAGAATTTAAAGAATTTATATTAGATTAACCCTTCTAATTTTTCCTCCTTATTCAATAAAATCATAATAATCAATAATTTTAACTATTAATTTTAACAACCATATTGGAAGCAAACTGCTTCCATAATCTAATAACATTAAATAATCGCTTTCTTTTGAATGCAATTCATTTTTAAAGTCAGGAAAATATAAACCTCCACTAGCTTTTGGAGGACGCCCAAAACTTAAACATAACTTCCAAGGCACAACAATATCTGTTGTTTTATTCCAATTCTCTAAATTTTTTCGTGTAGCAATCCAACTTGAATCACTATAAATTTGCAATTTTTCCTCAGTTATTAAAACAATCTCTCCGAATACATTAATTGGGCCAATACCTTTAATATAATCAATATTTTCTATTCCAATTACATTTTTTCCTATTTTTAGAAATTTCCTAATATCAAAGATTTGGATGTTATTTTCTAACATGTTATAATTTAATGATTGTCGAGAAATAACGTGTCCAAGATATTCACCATTGATATATACTTTGGAGAAACATCCAGCAATAACTTGTAAAAAGGCGGTTTTAATTTCCTCTTTAATCTCAATTATCTTTTTAAAATAAGTGGGACTACTTCTTCCCCTTTTTACTTCTGATTTCTCTTTTTCTTTAAGTGACTTAATAAAATAACTATTAAAACTTCTTATCCTTTCAGCTTTCAAGTAAATCCATTCACTAGGAATATTAGGGTTTTCCCATTCACTACTTTTTTTTATTTGTTCAATTTTTTCATCATAAAATCTCGCCAGCCAATAATAATTATTTTTTAAGGTTGTGAAGCAATCAGATTTCGCGCTTTTTAACCATAAATACTCATAATCTTTAAATAAATTGATAATATCATCTTTTAAATCCACAATCTCGTCATGTATTTTAGTAATTTTCTCTTTTTTTGCTTTTTTAAGATTGAGTTTGACTAATTTTTTTGAATTTATTTGTCTCTTACAAAAGAATTGTATTTGTTTCGCAACAAATCTTAAATTTTCAATATTAATTTTATTTTTCAATACTGTATTCTCTAAATCAGAGCAATATTCAATTATTTTATCCATATCATTTATAATATCATTGAAGTCCTTTATCTTCCTAGTTCTCTTATACTTTGATGATTTTTTTCCGTAAGGATGGCTAAAAAACTTATTGTAAAATCTTTTCCATCTAAAATGTAGTAATTTTTCATCTTGGATTCTTCGAAATATATCAATAATTTCTTTAATTCTATTATCAAATAATCCAAAGAAATGAAGTATGAATTTTTTCCAAAATTCTTCTAAATCAATTTCTTTTACTGGATTCCAGCCAACTTCTGCAGAAAGGATAAATCCATAAAATCGATTTTCTCTAATTTCTTTATTTCGGTAATCACCCCATGCAGATGTGATTTCACCTAACATTCCACCCAACTCATAACCATATTTTATGAGATTGATAATATTTTTTTCAAAACCTGATATTGACGGGAATGGACGATTATAATCCCAAATTGAAGGACTTACAATAAATGGGAGGTCAAAACTTTTTATTTTATCTAAAATCTTGTGTTTTTTTCTTTTATTATATTTCCAGTACATAATAATCATATCTTTGGGAAGATCTTCGAGTACTTCTGGATATTTATAGAGAATATCATGATAAATAATCACATATTTATTCCCATATTTTTTTACAGTATCATATATCTTGTTATAATGATTAAGATAAGCCTGAGCAATACCAATTTCTTCTACATACTCAGAAGATGCCCCTTTTCCTACATCCCAACTCTCATCAGCAGCTATATGGAAATATTCTGTATCAAATGCTTCGCTTAATTCTCCAATCATCTCATCTAATAGGGGATATATTTCTTCATTACTGATATTTAAACTATTAGAGCCGGGAAATTCCCCAAATTGCCAGTAATTTTCATTAATTAAGATATTTTCCCAATGACCAATTGTTTGAAATATTGGAATTAATTCAACAAAATGTTTTTTTGCATATTGAGATACTTCTTTAATTTCTTCTTTAGAATAAGATCCACGATTTTTGCCAATTTCATGGTGATTTCGGAATTTAAATAGATCTTGCATATATACGAGGTAATATTGATTAATCTTAAAATGGCTTAATTCCAGAATGAAACGTTTAAGATTTTCAACAGTTGGGGCTTGACCTCGTGAAATATCATCTGAAATCCCCCTAATTAACAATAAAGGATAATCAATTATGCAAAATTCAGGAAAACTTAACTTATTTTCTCCACAATTTAATAATTGAATAAAAGTTTGAACTCCATAAAATATTCCTTGTGCACTTTCGGCTTGTATAATTAAATTAGTCCCTAATGTGTTTAAAGTATAACCTTGTTGTAAGAAATTATCTTGATTTATTATTTGATTAATATTTATATCTAAAAATGCTTCTTGAAGAAAAATTAAATTCTCATTATCATTTTCTAATTTTTGAACCTTAATTATTTCTAAATTTTCAGATAAACCAAATTCAATTAATTTTTCTTGGAGTTGTGAAATGACGTGCTTAAACTCCTCTGGTAAATTAGTTTTAATCGTTGAATTATAAGTAATTTTATTATTTTTTTTAAAAATCTTAATGAATTGTGGTTCAGGTAATATTTTTATTTCATTTAAATTGAAATCTGAAGTTTTTTTAATTGAGTCTATTATTAAGAACATTTCTTTCAGTTGCAATTTTAAGTTGATCTATTAAACAAAATTTAAAACTTAATCTGTGGAAAAAAATTTTTCTAATATTAAATATTATATTACTTTAATGGAAGAAGTACTTACAGACATATTTTTAATTAAGGAAAAAGGTGCTTGGGGTGCATTTAAACCAACACAAAATATTTACATACTAGCTGGTAATGATGGATTGATTTACGATGCAGGTTATGGGGATAAAAGAAAAGTTAGGTATCTTATAAATCAAATTAACAAAATAAAAACCCTATTTAAAGAAGAGAACAGGAAATTTAACCTTTCTCGACTTCTTATCAGTCATGCTCATCCAGATCATTTTTCTGGTGCAATAAAATTAAGAAAATATTTAGGAATAAAAATTATTCTTACAGAAAAAACAGCAAGGAAACTCAGTGACATAAAATATTTTTCTCAAAATTTTGAAACCTCAAATGAAAAAGTATTAAAAAAGAAGAAATCTTGGTTTAAACGATTTAAGAGTTATTTCTTGACAAAATTTGGTCATTTTTTTTTCAAAAGAGTATATGGACTAACATTAATTAAAAATCCTGATATTGTTATTCCTGAAAATTGTGAAATTTTAATTAATGGAGAGAAATGGAAAATATTTCCATCTCCTGGGCATAGCTCTGATCATATATCACTTTATAATGAGAAAAAAGGAGTTTTATTTTCTGGTGACAATGTATTAAGTTCAATTACTACGTGGCTTGGTCCACCTGATTCAAATTTAGAAGATTATGTTAATTCTGTTAAAGAAATCTCAAACCTTCCAAATCTTAAACTAATTTTAGGCGCCCATGGAAGTATAATTAAAGATCCAAGGCAGAGACTGAACAAAATATTGAAACATAGAAAAGATAGAACAAAACAAATTAAAGAACTTGTAATGAAAAATAATAGAAATGGAATTACATCAACCGCGATCACCAAAGAATTATATCCCGGCGAAAGTCGGATGAAACACCGGATGGCAAAAGGATATATAGTGCTAACACTTCAATATTTAGAAAAGAATCAAAAAATTTATAGCAAAATTGAAAAAAAGAATAAAATAAAATATTTTCCGATTAAATGCTAAAATAATCTAATTTTAAATTTTCGCTAAAGAAATGATTTCTTTTCTTTTATCTTGATTTTGGAATTTTGAATAATCTTCAAAATAATCTTTTATAACCGAATATTC
>JAHLWH010000115.1 GCA_019058015.1 Promethearchaeota archaeon
CCCCTAAAGGTTACGGGCAGTTTCCTATTTAGTTTCGATTTTACTGGAATTGTCCTATCGAATAGGGAGGACACAAGAGTGGCAGAATATTACGTGCAAGGAACGGAAGAAGAGAAGGAGTCAATCAGAAGCCTCTTGCGAGGGTTTTCCGACAACGTTCATGATTTTACCACACAGTTTACGTTCCGGGAGGGTCTTTCCATAACAATAAACTCGATGGATGAGATGCTTGCGCTGGATAGGCTTTCTTTTGTGAAGATGCTGCTGACTGGTTTTGAAAAAGAATATAAGCGAGTTGGGTATTTTGGGAAGAATATTAATAAGAAATATATCAAGGAATTTAATGAAAAGGTCCAGAAGACTTCGGCGTTGGAAATTTACTACTCGGGTTTCGATAAAGTTGAGTGGATTAAATGGTATAACAAATATATATACCAAAATAGAGATATTGATAAAGAAGGAGTTAAAAAGTTTATGAGCTTTATGATTACAAATTGGAACGATGACTGGTTCGACCACCCAGAAAAATATAATTTCGAGAGTTACGGCTCCCTTATATACGCACCAATTGTTTTTCAGCCATGGTTCAATCCTGACTTTTTGGTCTTGCATAAATATTTTCCAAACGTCCAATATGTAAATTAGATAATCTCTAAATTTAGTGTCTGTTAAATTATATATTTAAGTTTTTCTTTCTTTTTATTAGAAATTACATTCAAATTTTTAGTGAATTAAAACGAGCGACTCATAATGGAAGAGAAAGATCTCGGGATATTTTCAGATGAGAAGAAGTATCGTGAAGCCTTAAAAAAATGGAGATCTATACCCGAAGATGAGAGAAATCAACTAAAAAAGTCTAAGACATTAAAGGAAATTGAGAGGATTTCGGACGAGGTTGAGAGAAAGACTCTCAGAGAGATCGCCGATAGGTATGATTATAAGAAGAGTCCACCTTATTTGGAGTTAAACTGGCAAAATAGGGTAATTGCGTTACAAATAAACAATGTAGAGATTAATAATCCAGAGATATTTTCTCATTTTACGTGTCTATATAATCTCTTTCTCGGCGGCTGTAGTATTAAGGATATGGATTGGCTCAGTCCACTTATAAATCTTGAAGAACTTGATTTAATGAATAATAAAATATGTGAAATGACCGGTTTAAGTAAAATAAAGAAACTTAGAGAGTTAGATATATCTGGAAATCAAATAATAGAGATTGATGAGTTGAAGGAACTCCAGAATTTAAAAAAATTAGACTTACAAGAGAATCAAATTAAAGAAATAAAGGGATTTGACAGCTTAATTAATTTAGAACTCTTAAATCTAAGAAATAATCAAATCACCGAGATTAAAGGGCTGACCAGACTTAAGAATTTAAAAGATTTATACTTAGAAAACAATCAAATAACCGAGATCAAAGGATTAAACGGTCTCGAAAATATCCATGCCATTAACTTGGAAAATAATAAGATAACTGAGATTAAGGGGCTTGAGAACTTGATTACGCTTCATGAAATTAATCTAGCTAGAAATCAGATTACCGAGCTTAAAGGGATTAACGGGTTAATTGGTCTTCATGTTGTTAGCATTGATTTCAACCCGATAACCAAGATTCAATCGATAAGGGACGTGCCGAACCTCGGCGTCATATCTTGGTTTGACCCGAAGTATTTTACAGAGAGGGATATTGAAGTGATAAACGAACAACTGGGGACGGAGGGGTTGGATTTATATAAGCGGGAGAGGGATTCTCTTGATTCGGAGGGGACCCCTTATTTTTATCTTGAGATCATTCCGAAAATTTAATTAGAGAAATTAGTTATTCAAGTAAAAAGGTTAAAAAATTTTTTTAGAAGTTTTGCAGTATTATATTATTTTTTATACTCTTTTTTTAAATGGATCATATAGATGAGTTTAAAGAAATCTTAGATTGGTATATAGATTAGGGGACCAAAATTGCTCGCGCTACGTATGAGGGGGTGTAGAATTAGAGAAACACAAAAAATACACCTTAAAGTTGTATCTTATTTGTATCACAAATTACTAAAATTTTAATGTTTAAAAAAATATAAAAAATTAAATTAAAATAATCAAATCAATCAAATATCGTTGAAATTGCAGTGAGTGAAGTAAAAATCTTTAGAATTTCTGGATTTTACACCAAAAATCGTGTAAAATATTTATTTAGAAAAGATGTTAGGGCTATAAAAGAAGAAGATGCACTTGAAAAAGTCTTAACTTTAATAACTTCAACGAGTTTATTAAGAAGGCAGATTAAAATTGAGAAGGTTGAGGTAATTAAACCAGAAGAAACAAGTGATATGCTTTTAAGAGAAATTTCCACTACCGAATAAAAAATGTAATATTTTAATTAAAAATTTTGTGATTAGAATGAAAAATCAACAAGATCTCCAGCGTCAACTCCAAAGTTTAAATATCTTACAACAGCAATTTGAATTTTTAAAAAATCAGATTGATATTATCGATAATTCTCTACAATTAGTAAAGACCACAAAAAAAACAATAGAAGGTCTTACAGAACTAAAATCGGGAGATGAGCTAGTTGTTCCAATTGGAGGAATGGCTTATATTAAAGCTAATATTTTAGAATCTAATAAAATTCTTATGTATATAGGCTCGGATGTTATAATTGAAAAAAACTATGAAGAAAGTACTGAGTACATTGATGAGTTAATAAAGCGTCATAACGAACAAAGAGAGTCATTAGCAACTCAATATGTACAGTTAGATGCCCATATAAAATCATTAACACCGAGAGTACAACAACAACTGAGTCAATTTCGAGATGGTCTTCAAAAATAAATAAAAATGATATTTTTTAGAGGAAGAAACTAATTTAAATCATGCTGGAAAACCTAAAAAAAAGCTTGTCCTCGTATGTTGAGAAAATTTCAAAAAAAACTTTATCATTTGAAAAGACAGAAAAACCGCTTAACACCTTAAAACTAATTTTATTGCAAAATGATGTTGCCTTAGAAGTTGCAGAGAGGGTTTGTGAGTTAGTGAATGAAACTCTTGAAGATGAAATTGTTGGCCGATTTAAATCTACTAAAAATTTAGTGAATTTTGCACTTAAAGATGCTATTTTTAAAATTCTTGATGTGAAGCCTATTGATTTACTAAATGATATCGAAAAAGTAAATAATCAAGGCAAGCCATACATTATATGTTTTCTTGGTGTTAATGGAACAGGTAAAACTACCACAATTGCTAAGCTTGGAACTTATTTAAAGAAACATGGTTTGAGATGTGTTGTAGCTGCTAGTGATACATTTCGAGCTGGAGCAATTGAACAATTATTAGAACATATGAATAACGTTGGAATTAAGGTAATTAAACATGATTATAAATCAGATCCTGCCTCAGTAGCATATGATACTGTGGAACATGCAACTGCAAAAAGTATAAATGTTGTTATGATAGATACCAGTGGCAGACAAGTAAGTAATAAAAATCTAATGAACGAAATGAAAAAAATTGTGAGAGTTGTTGAGCCTCATTTGATTCTATTTATAGGAGATAGTCTTGCTGGAAATGATGCCCTACAACAAGCTAAAAAGTTTAATGAAGAAGTTGGAATTGATGCCTCAATTTTAACCAAATTAGATGCGGATGCAAAAGGAGGTGCAGCATTATCAATTGTTTTTGAAACTAAGAAACCTATTCTCGCAGTTGGTATCGGTCAAGGTTATAATGATTTGGAATTATTTGATGTAAATATTTTCCTTGAAGAAATATTTAGTTTAAACTTGGCTTAAAAAAAAAATAAAACATTTCAGAAATTAATTTAAATTATGAGTTATAATTTTTTTAATAAAAAATAAATTTAAATAACGGTAAACCTTAATGATAAATTATGAGTAGATATGAAACAACAAGAATTTCTGAGACTTCGATTAGAGGTCGTATAAGAAGTTTCCTTCAAAGTACAAAAAGAATAATTAAAGTTGCTACTAAGCCATCCACAAAAGATTATTGGCTTGTCACGAAAATTTGTCTGATTGGAATGGTAATACTCGGAGCTATATCTTACGTTATTCAGTTATTATTCTCACTTTTAGGCGGAATGTTGAATTTTTAAATCTTCTTTTTCTTTAAATTACTATATTTTTTATCTTTTTGAAAGATTATATAGAATTTTTGTAAAATATATAATTAAATGGAATTTTAAAAAAAGTTACGATTTTTATGAAAATTAAAGTTAATTGGATTAATGATTTTGGATTTAGAGCAGAGATTAGACACTTTAAAGATATATTAATAGATAAATCTCGCTCCTTTAAGGGAAATGATCGAGGACCAAGTCCTGTTGAATATATATTAATTGGAATTGGCAGTTGTTTAGGTGCTTCATTTATTCACTGCTGTAAGATTAATAATTTTGAAATACAAAAACTAAATATTGTTGTAGATGGTAAATTGACTCATAGAAAACCTTATAATCATTTAGAATTAGTAAATGTAAAAGTTGAGTTAAATATCATTCATATTGAAGGAAAAAAAAATAAAAAATTTGAAAAATGCATTGAAATTTTTAGAGAATATTGTGTAGTTTCAAACTCCCTTATAAGAGGACTGCCTATTAATGTAAATATCAAGCAAGAATTCCGATAGTTAGTCACACTCTGCCAACCTAGTTGTCGTTCATTTTTTTAAAAAAAATAATTTCTGAATTATTAAATCTTCAATACTTTTATTTGTCTCGGGATTTTCAAATCTTCTTCTATTCCAACGCAAATGATTGTATCTATTTTCATATTTATTGCCAAGGAAATTAGCCTTTTAGATAAAATACCATCTAATATTAAGTATTTTATATTTGAAAATTCACTCAAATTATCAAATACTTCTGCAGTATTTAATTCAAAAAGAATATTTTCCTCTGAGTCAATTCCAATTGCTTTTTTTGTTCCTTTAGAATTAGAAATATACTCAGTAATTTTTGACCCTTTATCGAGTTTCAATATTTTTAAAATATTTTTATATTTATTCTTCGAATCTTTAATTTTTTTTTCAATTACTGGTTTCCCTTTATGTGATGTATCTACTGATGAATTCTTATTATTAATTATCTCTGAAATTGGTCTCTTATTTTGAAGTGCTTTAATCATCTGTTTTCTTGTTAATTCTTCAACTTCGAGACCATCAGGAGCTCTTGCAACATAATCAAGGTGTGCTACTTGTAATAATTCATTTAAGATTATTGTGCCTCCCCGGTCTCCATCTAAAAAAGCAGTAATTGGGCTTTTATTATGAGTTAATTTAATAATTGACTTAGGAATTTGAGTACCTTCCACAGCAATAGCATTTTTGATATTTATACGCATTAAATTTAAGACATCTGCTCTTCCTTCAACTATTAAGAGATCTTGGCTAATATCAACATTAGGACCTGCAGGTAAATTTTCAGGCCCCCATTTTTTAATTTCACTAAGTCTTATATCTTGAGAAATTTGTTCTTCAATTTCCCTAGGTTCGGGACTATTCTCATCCCATTTTTTTAATAATTCTGTTGCTCGTTCAATAATTTGTTTTCTTTTGTCTTCGCGAATATCTTTGATATCATTAAGGTCAATTTGTGCGGAACAAGGACCTACTCGACTCACGGTTTCTATTGTCGCTGCCAATAAAACGGTCTCTTTTCTTGTTAGACTTGAAGGAATAATTATTTTGCCTTTAGATATTCCCTCTTCGGTCGTTAATTCGACCTCAATTCTTCCTATTCTCCCACTTTTTTGTAAATCTCTTAAGTCTAAATCCGATAAAAGACCTTCGGTTTAGGCGATATGACCGAAGTGGCTATTTATCTTTGCCCAAAAATGGCACCGACAATATCGCTCTTTTCAACCACTCCATTTACTTTATAATCTGCTATGATATGATATTTCGTAGTGAAATTAGAAGTATAATGATCATTATCTGTAATTATAAAATCACACTCCTATTTTTTGTAATTAAATTTTTATCTAAATTTTTCAATTTTTAAATGAATAAAATATATAATAGTGAAATAATAATTGATTTACACTAAATTCGTCATATAAATTATTTCTATTAATAACATAAGTATAGAAATTATTAAATTTATTTTTTTGGGTTTTAAATTCAAATCTACCTATTACTTAGGTATTATTCTATTATTTAATTTTTAATTGAATACATCTATATCATGTATTGGGATGAGAAAATAATTGAAAAGATTTTTAAAACTCATATTCATAAGAAATTCAAGATAATATATAAAACAAATTTTGGTAGATTCTATTTCTATTTCAAAGAACTTAATAAAAACGAAATAAAAGGTAGAGTTGTATTTTTTCCTTCATCTTATTGAAATTTTACTAATATTTTTTTTAAACCAGTTATAAAAAATAACAATCTTAAAATTAGGAAACAATTTTTATAGATTCAACTCTTTTTTATTCCAACAAAAAAATTATTTATGGCTGGAAACAATTTGATAGAATACTTACTAGTGTTTGGTGGGAAAGGAGGTGTAGGAAAAAGTTCTATTAGCAGTGCGACTGCGGTTAAGGTATCTGATCTATTACCAAATAAAAAAATTCTTTTGATCTCATTTGATATTGCTCATAATTTGACTGATTTATTTGGAATTAATATAGGGAATAATATAACTCCCATAAAAGATAATCTATGGGCAATCGAACCAGATCCTCATATTTATGCTGAAAAATATACAAAAGAATTTGCTGAAAAGTCAAGAAAATTAATGAAAATGACACCTATTGTGAATTTAATTCCGAAATTGGAAGAATACATTGATAATACCTTTAATGCAGATTCAATTCCGGTCGCTTTAAAAAATGCAATTTTTTTCCAACAAATTTTAGACGCAGAAGATACTACTCAAAACCTTCAATTCGATATAATAATTTGTGATTTTCCACCAACGGCTAATATGGTAGCTCTCTTTGAAATTCCCGAAGATCATGTTAAGGGTATTATGAAATATAGCTTACGTATCATATCAGAAATTCGAAAGGCTATGCAAAAATTTACTAAAGCTGCAAAATTTTTATTTCCATTTGGGAAAAGTTCAGAAGAGAGAAAAGGATTGGCTGAAGAACTTTTGGAAATGTTAAATGAAATTGAGGAAAGAGGGGAAAGAATTGCCGATCTGATTAAGAATTATGGCTCCTTAAGGTTGGTTTCTATCGCCGAAAAACCAAGTTATGAAGAAATTAAAAGAGCATATGAACTAACTCAGAAATATATTAACACCGACGGGATTCATATAAATATGTTGATTCCAGAAGATGCAGCAGATCATTGCAATTTTTGTAAAAATAAACATCAAAAACAGCAGAAATATATTAAACAAATTGAACAAGAATTTAAAAATTTAAAAATTTGGAAATCTAATTCATTGGGAATTGAACCAATTGGGTTAGATGGATTAAGAACCTTAGCAGATGAGATCTATTCTTCTATAGACGATGTAAATGATATATTAAATCCCTTAAAAAAATCGAAATAAAATTAAAATTCGATTGAATATATTGAAATACATCATAAATTAAATTATATTTTCTTTTCAAAATTTGAAAAGTAAAATAAAAAATTTACTTAGGGAAACAAAATGGTCGAAAAGAAATTAAATGATTACATGCATGGATTCATTGTAGATATTTGTAATAAAATCGGACCACGGGAGGCTGGTTCTAAACAAGAAGAGCTTGCAGGCAATAAAATTGAAGAGGAATTGAAAAAATTTTGTGATGAAACGCATCAAGAAGCGTTTATATGCAGTCCAACAGCTTTTTTGGGTTTTATCAGATATGGAGCTTTAATGGCGTTAATTTCAGTCATATTTTATTGGCTCTCCCTTTTAGTTGATCTTGGATGGCTCCAAATAGATAATATCTTTAGTTTAATTTTCCTAGTTATTGCAGTAATATTACTTGGAATTACGGTTCCATACTTTATCTTCGAAATAATAAGATACTTTGAATTTTACGATTTCATGTTCCCAAAAAAAAAATCGAAAAATGTCATTGGAACGATAAATCCAACAGATAAAGTTAAAAATTCAATAATCTTTTCTGGACATCATGATTCTGCTTATGAATTTAATCTATTCTATTATTTAAAAAGAATAGGGCAATTGATGATCAATATCGGATTACTTGAAGTGTTTTTGCTCTTTTTTTTGGTTGTTTTGAAATTAATTTTTTATTTCTTACCTATAGATATAACGATGATCTTTCTTGGGTTCGGCATAGCCTTTTTAACTCTATTACCCGTCGCAGTTCTTTTTATGTTTTTTCATAGCTATAATCCAGTCTTGGGAGCATTTGATAATTTATCAGGAGTAGTGATTTTACTTGGGATTGGTAAATACTTATATGAAAATAAAAATAATGAGAAAATCTTTCCAAAACACACAAAGATCCATTTAGTATCCTTTGCTGCAGAAGAAGCGGGACTAAGAGGCTCAAAACGTTATGTAAAAGCGCATTATAATGAATTGAAAGAAAATGGCACAATAATTGTCAATATGGATGGAATTGCTAAAACTGATAAATTATTGATAATTAGTAAAGAACCATTTATTGGTGCTAAATATAATCCAGAAATTTATAACCCAATATTAAAAATAGCGAGCGATTTAAAATTTAATATTAAAACTGGTCCTCTCTCTTTTGGTGCAACTGATGGAGCTGCTTTTGTTCGTAAAGGGTTACCTGCTGTGACAATATCTGGACTTGATCTTAAAGAAGAACTCCTACCCTTTTATCATACTAGAGAAGATACGCCAGAAGTTGTTGATAAAGAATCTTTGGGACAAGTATTAGATATCTGCTTAAACTATATAAAATTGATAGATTCATCTAATTAATTTCTAACTTTTTTTCTTTATTACCGGGACTTGTAAATTTGATTAGTAGATTATTTGAAAAGATGCTTAATTTGCTCAATTATTTCTAAAATACATTAAGAATCTTTAAATTAATAAAATTTTAACCTAAGAATAATAAAAAAATAAAATAAATGAAAATTCAAAAAGAATTATTGTTCTTCTGTTAATGTATCAATTTCCAGACATTAAAGACTGTAGGGCAAACGACATTAGCTTTCGCAGTAATTTTAAGAACTCGAGGAAAATTATCCCTTTTTGAAGCCAGAGAATAATATCTTATAACTTGCAGAGGATTGGGAATATCCTTAAATATATTTTATCGGTCGTGAAAGATTTTAGACTCTTTTCTATACATTGGACCTACTTTAGCTTGGCTCACGTATTCGATATTTTTATCTTCACCGAAAGCTTCCACTATTGCTTGATGTCCTAAATAAATATTAATTGTTTTCATAAGCATAAAGTAGTATGAGGCATGTACCAAATTGATGCAATTCAAAAATTCTTTTATATTTTGCAATATCACTTAAGTAAGATATTGTTATGGGAATCCCAGTCCTAACTGATCTTTGATTTAAGATTATATTTAATTCATGATGTAAACTATTGCGTGTTTGTATTATAATCATACTCGATTGAAAGATTTTAAGTTTTTCATTAGAAGATATATCGATGAAGTTTGAATCAGTTGGTTCTGTTATGGTCATATTCAATATATAATTATTAAACTCCTGATAAAAATCTGGATCATCTTTATTATGTGCTATCATAAATGAATCATAAGAGGTTATTTTCTGTCTATTATTTGATAATTTTAATGGAAATGTAAAAGCATTATCCGTAAATAAATCCACTAAACTAAATAATAACTTTGTTGGAGGTTGTTGAAGTACTTTTCTTAGAAGGGTCTCTATAAATGCTGTAAAGAAGTTTAGCAACTCCAACCTTAATACACTAGAAAAAACATCCACATAACCCAGCTCTTCGTATAAATATTTTTTCATAAATTTATATTTAATCGTTAGATATGTTAAAGCATAATCTGGAAAGTCCCTCATATTATTTTTTAAATAATCAATCAACTCCTTAAAGGTAGGGATTTTTTTATTAATATTTAAAAGGTTAACAATATCACTATTGATTAATAAATTATATTGTTCTTCAAAAAAGGAAATTTGTTCTCCTTCCACAATATTTAGCAAATTATCAGCAGGAGTATTAGAAATCCCCGTTAATCGATCTTCTATAAGAGTAGAGCCGATTTGACCAAACATTCTCATAACTCTATCAGAATTATAATAAATTAATGATAACATGTGATGGGGTACACCTTTATGAACACGAATACCTGTTATCTTTTCAATTTTCAATAAACATGATAGATAGAGAGTATATAATGTTTCTGCATATAAGTAATAAAAACCTCCACTTCGATAAAACTCCAAACCAAAAGAAGAAAATACTAAATCTAAAGTATTAATAATTATATCAAATTTTTCATCTCTTTGATTATTTAATTTAGTTCCAATTTTTCGAAATAAGAAAATTATATTGTTTGTGAAATTCTCAAAAGATAATAACAATCTATGAAAATCTTGATTTGTGAATGTATCCTTTTGTATTTTCTCATTTAACTGAGGAAAAATTTTATGAAAAACTAAATTTGGAATAATAAGAATATCTCCAAAATCATTTTGGAATTCGATATTCAAAAATATTGAAATTATATTACCATCAGACTGATTTTTGATAGTCCCTTCATTAATAATTATATTTTCCCATGGATCTTCTCTTACTGGAGTGGTCATATTAATTCAACTACTTATCAAATTATGAATGGATTATAATAAATTATGCTATTAAGAAATTTAATTTTAATTTTTCTTTAAATTATATTAAATTGTTATGTTGAGCATTCGATATTTAGTTAATAGGGCAATTAGCAAATGATAAATTTATATTTATATGTAGTAATTATATGTATTGAGGGTGGTCAAAATGAAAAAAGACTTAGAAAACAAAATTAAAGAAGAAATTACTGAAATTAATAAACTCTTAGCAAATGTTATAAATGTCAAAATAATTAGTGACGAGGACATTCCATTCAAAAAAATAGTTGAGAAAATTGAAAAGCCTCATCCATATATTTTTTACGTGCTTTTTAAAAGTTTGAATTATATTATCCATGGAAAGAATTTATTTCAAAAATCACTTTGGCATGTTATTTTGGAATACAAATCTCATTTTTTTATTATTAATGAATATTTTTTCACTATTCAAATGTATGCTGATGAAATATCATCAGATACAGAAGAGATCGCTCAAGATTTAATTGATAAATTAATTGATTGTTGCGATCTTTTAGATAATCTATTCCAAAATCATTTTAAAGAAGATATTAAATCTAAAAAGTGTTATGTCAACAATATTTATTGGAATGTTAAAAGAATTTATGAATTTTTTAGAGATATGCTAAAAGAAGAAAAAAAATATGATTCTATTATCGAAGTACTTAAGGAAATGAAAAGCAATGAGGGCTTTATATTTAGTCTCATACTTTCCTTCTTTTCTACTTGTGAATTTATATTGGATATTTTCTATATATTTGACAATCCAAAAGGGGCTTTCTTTAAATTTCAAAAGAAAAATTGGTACAATAAATTTGAAGATGTTTTTGGTCCATATAATCTTCCCGAAATTGAAAAAATTTGAGAAATAATTATTATGTTTTTTAATAATAGAAGATTTTACAATATTTAGTTAAAGTTCTACATTTCTAAAAAAATACTACTTTTTATATACTAGTTGATTAATAATTTATTAATTAATTATTAATATTTTAATTGAGTTTTACAATTATTAAAAAAACAAGACATGAGGAATAGTCTATTAATAGGAATAGTTATTAATTACCTATAATTTTTTACTAATAATAATCTTAATCTAAATTGTTTTCAAGACCATTATAATGGACTATCAATACAATGCAGATTTTGTCTGCAAATAATAATTTCTAATCCCATCTTATTACCATAATATTTAAATATATGTCTTTACTTAATATACATAAAAATAATATAATTAAAAAGGTGTAAAAAATCCCAAAAAAATTGGATTATCCTGTCGATGGTCTTGATCTAAAAAAAGCAAAAGATTTAGTTAAAACTTTATTTAATGAACTAGGGGAATCGGCTTCGAAGAAGCTTTTTGCTGAAACTATACAAATGACTGCTAGTGGTGGATCTTTTAGAGGTAAATTAAGTTCATTAATGAAATTTGGTTTAATTAAATATGATGAAAATGACAATATATTATTAACAGATCTAGGTAAAAAGATTGTAAATGCGTATACTACTGAAATTGAGAAAAAATTTCTTTTTAAAGCCTTTATAAATGTGCCAGAATTTAGAGCGATTATTGAAAAATTTAAGGATAGACATTTAAACTTAAAAATTTTAGATAAGATTTTGATCCTAGAGTATAATGTGGAAAAAAAACATGTAATTCGAGTAAAAAAAAGTATCATTAATTCATTGGATTATATAGGAGTATTGAATAAGGAAACTGGTGATTTAGATCTTACTTCAGTTATAGACATCCCTAAAGAAAATATTAAAGATTTAAAAGATGAAGTAGAAACTGTTGTACTTAAGGAAAAAGAGCAAAGAGTATTTAACTTAAAACATGAATCTATTAAATCTTTAATAAACTTAAATAGTGAACTCTTTGATTTATTTATTACTTTTGCTAGTCATTTAAGCCCTATGGATATTTCTATTGATGATGTAAGAGATATTATTCAGAGAAACCCTAATTTTACCCATACAAAATTAGCTATCGAATTTTTAAAAGATGTTATTGAAGAAGGGAATCAAATCTCTCAGGATAAACTCGAAAAATTGATAGAGGCCCTTAAACTCGATTTGAATATATAAGAATACCCTATAAAGAGAGAAAATAATGAAAAAAAAGGTTTATGAATTACTAATAAGGGAAACAAATAATCCAAGACTATTAAAAAATATTTTGGAAAAATTTGTTGAAATGCTGAGTGAGTTCAGTTCTGTAGAGTTAGTGGTGAAAGAAGTCAAAAAATTCAAAAATAAGAATTTAATTGAATTGAGAGGGTTAGACCCTTGGTTATAATTAAATATTACTATTTAATAGTACTTAAATACATAAATAACGCATCTAACTCGAATCGAGATAAGCCAAGACAGAGATATTGATCTTGTACAGAAAATAAAATTAAAAAGCGGTATATTAGGGAAAATAATAATTAAATGGATAAAAGTGTAATCTAATCAGACCACCTCACCCAAATATTGTTTTTATTTAAATATATATTTTTCTCCTATTTTATTGAAGAATGAGGAGCTAGAGATAATAGTAAGTAAAACTATATAATGAAAAAATCTTGATTTAATTGAGATAAAGAATAAAAGTATTCAATTTGGAGAGACTGAATAGGATTAATACTTTCTTTTATTTATTACATATTAAAATCTATCAGATTCATATGTAAAAATTATTAAAAAAAATATTTATGTTTATAGATTGGCTTTAGGTTCAAGTTTATTCAATCAAATGCTAACCAACTGTAAAAATAGTATATCTAGAAAAAGATTTAATTATGTTAAGCCTAGACAAATCAAGGAGGATTACATTATAAAAGAAGAGTTGCAGAATCTTGTGTGGAAAATGCCACTAAACAATGTTGCAGAAAAACTTAGTACTACTACTGGCTATATCAAGAAATGGTGTGTTGAATGGGGGATAAATAGACCAGATTCCTCTTACTGACCAAGTCAAACGGCAGTCGTAAACCATCCTAATAAATATCTCTTTTTGGAAAATGATATTTCTTAATTTTTATGTGCCGTCTTTATAACCATGAATATAGTTATATTGTTCTTCAGTTAATTTATCAATTTTAATTCCCATAGATTGCAATTTAAGATTACCGATTTGAGCGTCATTATCCTCTGGGTTCGTTATCATTCCTGGCTTTAAATCTTGCTTCTTTTTCACTATATACTCTGAAACTAATGC
>JAHLWH010000116.1 GCA_019058015.1 Promethearchaeota archaeon
AGAATTAGATTCGGATTACGATATTAATGAAGTGGAAAAGGACTTTACATATCTTGGGTTGGTTGGAATAATTGATCCGGCAAGAGATGAGGTGAAAGATTCGATAATGGAAGCAAGAAATGCAGGAATTAGAACAATTATGATTACGGGTGATCATAAAATTACGGCTATGGCGATCGCACATCAAATAGGTTTAACTGAATCAGATGAAGCAATTACTGGTGTAGAATTAGAGGAGATGAATGACGATGAGCTACGAGAGAAAGTTAAAACGGTCGACATTTTTGCAAGAGTTACGTCAGAACATAAATTAAGAATTTTAAGAAGATTAAAAGAACTAGATATGGTTGTATCTATGACTGGCGATGGAGTTAATGATGCTCCAGCTGTAAAAGGGGCGCATGTTGGTGTTGCAATGGGAATAAAAGGTACAGAAGTTACCCAAGAAGCTTCAGAAATGATATTAATTGATGATAATTATTCAACAATTGTTAATGCAATAGAAGAAGGTAGAGGCATATTTGAAATAACTAAGGGTTTCTTTCGTTACATGCTAAGCACTAATTTTGATGAGATATTTATGATATTAGTAGCATATATTGTTATGAAATTATTTGTAAATGTATTTTTAGGACCTCCAGTTTTGCCAATACAAATTCTTTGGTTAAATATTGCAACAGATGGCATACCTGCAATGGTTCTGGGATTAACTCCTACAGATCCCGATGTGATGAAACAGAAACCGCGAAAAGGTTATTCTTTAATAGAAGACATAAAAGGACCAGTTCTTTTTCTGGGAATTTACACATCTATTATTGATATTAGTCTTTATTTACTTCTATGGACATGGTTAATTCCTCTTTGGAGTACTATCGATCCTAACTTAGCAAATTATTTGACCGATCCTACCGCACAACAATATGCAATTACATTATCACAAACAGTATTATTTACCAGTTTAGTAATTTGCGAATTATTGTTTGTATTCACATGTACATCCAATATAAAACCATTTTATTTATTTCCAAATAAGCATTTATTTTGGGCCGTTGGATTATCTCTTGGATTACAAATGTTATTACTTTACACACCGTTAGGTCTTGCATTTCGTATTATGCCCTTAACACAATGGTATCATTGGGTTGTGGTTATAATTGCCGCATTTAGTATTTCCGTTGTTGATGAGTTGAGAAAATATAAATTAAGAAGGAAACAGAGAAAAAATCTAAATTCTACAATTATCTAATAACGAGATTATTTTTTTTTGTTAATTTTTATTATAATTTATTTCAAGATAATTAAATGGGAAATTTTTTGTCTTAAATAATAAATTGAAAATTCTAATAAACTAAATTTAGAAATTCATAATAGAAATACTGGTTCTTTATCATCTGGAATTTCTTTAAAGAACATACCAATACCTAAAATCTTAAATGTATCTTGAACATTTATATTTTCTTTTGCAGAAGTTTCTATAAAGGAACATTTCAATTCAGCGGCTTTTTTTTCTCCGTCTTCAGTAGATACTTGTCTCTTATCCTCTAAATCAATTTTATTTCCAATTAAAACAAAAGGTATTTCGCCTATCTCACTTTTCGTATCGTTATACCAGTAATCAACCCTCTCAAACGTTTCTTTTCTTGTAACGTCATATACAATAAACACAGCCTAAGTATTGGAATAATATGCATGTCTAACACGATTGAAAAGCTCTTGACCTGCTAAATCATAAATTATGAATCTAATTAATGAATCTTTAAATCCTTGAATAAAATATTTCGTAGTAGTTATCGATATCCCAAGTGTTGGCCTATAATCTGCAGAATATTGTTTTTTAACAAATTGAGTCACAAGAGTTGTTTTTCCAACCCCCGAATCACCGAGAATTATTAGTTTAAAAAATTTTTCTTTCTTTTTTCTTTCTATCTGAAATTCATTGTCTCCTTTTTTTTCAGCCGCTTTCATCAAATCTCCTTCAAATGTTTCACCAATACCAAATTTAGGAATTGTTAAGGTATTATATTTTAAATCAAATTTATTTTCCAATATTTGGGCTACTTTCTCAACAAGTAAATAACAATAAGGTAAAGCAAATTTTGTATCCAATGTGAAGTAGGTTATTATGAGAACAATTGCCTCTGGACCTGCCTCTAAGAAGATTAAACGATGATCTTTTGTTTAAATGTTATTAAACCTAATTCTCCAATTCTATAATCTTTAGATATTTTTCTTGACATCGGTTCAATTGAACTAAGAAATGCACCATAAATTTCTTCTCTCTCAGACTCCTCTAATCCATCATCTAATAATTCAGACAAGGTGTATTTACTTATTAAAAGTCCTTGACGATTATAGATCATTATAGCATCTACTTCACTTATCACCTCAATAAAATTCTTCATCAGTTCTAAAAGCAACTTTTCCTTCTGCAATACTTTCATGTGAAACCTTCCAAGTAAATAATTATAACTTCATTTAATCCTAAAAATTTTTGTTTTGGTTTAAAATTTCAAATGGCTTCTAGTAAAAATTATTTTACTACATTCATCATCTAAATTATCTAATAAAAAATTTTATTAAAAAATCCAAAATTTTTAAGATTTAAAATATTTATAAGATTTAAGTTAAAAAAAACATATTATCCTCAAGAAATAGAGCAAATTTGATTAATAATGAGTAAAAGTTCAGAAATCATAAAAAATTATTTAAGTCAAGGGAAAAAAGTATTAACAGAATTTGAATCTAAAGAACTATTGGAAAAAATTGGAATACCAATTACAAAACAAAAATTAACCTCCGATAAAAATGATGTTGTGAGATTTGCCGATGAAATAGGTTATCCTGTTGTTATGAAACTCATGGCAGATGATGTTGTTCATAAGTCTGATGCTGGAGCTGTGAAACTAAATCTTCAAAATAAAGAAGAGATCGAAAAAAGTTTTGATGAATTAATGAATATCCCATCAAAATCAGAAAAAAAAATTAATATACAAAAAATGGCTGATGAACCTATTACTGAAATAATTATTGGTATGACAACAGATCCACAATTTGGTCCCGCTCTGATGTTTGGAATAGGAGGTATCTTAGTTGAATTACTGGAGGATGTCTCATTTCGAATTGCACCAATTGAAAAATTTGACGCAAATGAGATGATTCATGAAATAAAAGGTTTTCCTTTGCTTGATGGGTTCCGAGGTAAGCCAAAAGCCGACATAGACGCAATTATTGATGCTCTATTAAAGGTTTCTGATTTAGTTATTCAAAACCCCGAGATCTATGAGATGGATCTTAACCCTATTTTTGTATATAACTCTGGGATAGTTTGCGTAGATGCCCGAATCATCTTAAAGGATTAAATTTTATATTTTAATTTAAACTGTTTTTATTTTTCCTAATTTTTGTTTGTGAAGTAATTTAAAAGTTAATTTCAAGATTTTCATAAAAGAAATTAATTTTTTTCATCTCTTTTTGTTATTAAATTTAAGTTTTGAAATAAATTGAATGTTTTGACAATTATCCTTTAACAGTTACTTAAAATCTGGACATCTTTAGATATCCTCTTTATTTGACCTGTAACTGAAGGTCATAACCGCCCCATATAGGGATAGTCAATTTGATTTTATATTATATATATTATTGTTCCGGTATTTCACAATGTTTCTTGACGCATTTAAATCGGAGTCCAATTTTAAACCGCAATAGGGACAGGAGAATCGTTTACCTGTTCTGGAACCGATCTTTCCGCAACAAGAACATCTCTATGATGTATATTTTACCGGTACTTTTTGAAATTTAATGGAGTTTAAATCGCATTGAAGTTTATATATATACCAGTTTCAAGGGAGGTTAAACTCTAAGCCCCCTTGAGCTGAATCAATTGATATTGAGCTTTAAATTATGAATCAATACAAAATTAGAATAAATCATTAATATAAATACCGACCAAGAGAATTGAGAATAAGAGCCAAACCCCCATATAATTACGAATTATCTAGGAGATTTAAATGTTTCGTTTTTGATAATATAATTAAGGATCAAAAAATTTAGTACTTACAAAAAATTTAATAAAATTGACCATAGAAGACACTAAAGAAATCATAGGAATAGTTCGTAAATCAAAGTGGAATTCCGTAAGAGAGTTTTTAAAGAAAATTATTAGTCAGACTTTGGATCAAAAAATTGGTTATATTCTTGTTGCCTTTGATGTCCGAGTAAAAGGATCAAAGAAACTTATATTAAGTGATATCATTAAAAATCCAGACCAGATAAATATATTGGATAAAATTCAAGATTTCAGTATGATGTCCCTTTACCATTCGGATGGATTAACTCATAATCATCTTAATATAACTAAAGATGATGAAGTTATCATCGTTATAGCTAAGTATCTGGGAGGAAATATTAAATATTCTGGTCTTTTTGATTTTTCTATCCAAATAGATAGTTTCAATAATCCATTTTTCACAAATGCTTCGGGAAAAACTATTAATTGTGCAGACATAATCAATCTTGTTAATCCAAATATCACAGAACATACTATGATTAATGAAAAGAAAAAAATAGATTTAGATTTGTTTGTATTTGAAAAGTTTTCAGGAAAAAAAGCTATTTGGGGTGTAAAAGAAACTAATTCATTTACAAAATGGAAGGAGAATGCCGAAAAAGAGTATAAAAAATTATTTGGTGAGAGAAAGATTGCATATCGGGAGGGTAAGATAACTAAAGATTTTAAAATTTTTCTTGAAGGATTCTTAGATGGAAGAAAAATATCAGAAATTTTATTAAAAAGACTTTTTAAAAATAAATAAGAATGGGATATAAATTATCTGAGGAAAAAGGCAATATATTAAGGTTAATTTACATTTCAATCGTCAAACTTATCTCAACATAAAAGATGTGGGTGGCACCAACATCATTATATAATTTTAATCATTCATTTCATCTATCAATAAAGATATTCCTTATAGTTTGTTAGTTTTTCATCCTGACTATATGATGAGGGATTTGCCCATTACCCCAAGAAAACAAGCATTCGAGTGTTTGGAAATCGCTCAAAAATATTTAAATAATGTTCATCTAGGAAATCAATTTCTTCTTAAATTTCAGTAAATTATGAGAATATCAAAAATTTATTTAGAGTTTTTATATATTTTCTGGAATCGGATCTATTACTTCAATTTCTGTAATTTGCTTAAAAGATTTATCATGAGTGCAAATTTTTTTAATATTATAACTCTTTAAAAATGAAATAATAGTTGCATCCCGACCACCTATGCCTAAATGGGAATAGTTGCATAATTCAGAAAAAATTGAATCTAAATCCTCAAAATTTAAATTTTCATAATACAGAGCCATAGTTGAAAATAACTCCCACTTCTTTTTTGCAAAGGGAACTCCAAGTCTTTTTACAAGATAATGTATAACTTCGATCATTACGATTAAATTTACTGCCAAAATAGATGTTTCATAAATCTCGCTAAAGTAATTTTTAATATATGGATGTTCTGGAGTAGTTTCATCAAAAAGATAAATCCAAAAATTACTATCAAGGAAAATTATCCTTTCATATTCCATATTTTTTTAATCGACTCTGGTGTAACAGGTTCCTTTGAGGGAGTTTTAATACATCCTACTAATTCCTTAAAAATTAATTCCTTAGAAGGTTTCTTTCGTAAAAGAATTCCTTCAGAAGTATTTATAATTATTAATTTATCACTTGGTTTTATTTTTAATTTTTCACGAATCCTAGCTGGAATTGTAAATCTTCCTCTTTCATCAATTTCAATTTGACCCATATTTTTACCCATACCCATAATATAACCCCCCAGATATTTAAATTTTTTGGATTTTAATGAAATTTTTCAAAATTTAATATTTACTTGAGATTCATATATAGTTAGCAAAAATAATAAATTCCATAAAAATTAATATCATTTGATAATATCATTAAACTCTTTATAGTTTTTACTTTATAGAAAATCTGTTGTCTTGTTAGATTTAAAGATAAACTTTTCTTATTTATTATAAGGAAGAATTAATTTTGCATCGGGTCATCTCCGAGGGTATCCCTCAATTGTGGAAAAGAATTCTCATATCGGGAAAATAAAATGGAAAGTATTCCCAAATACTCTTATAGTGGATGGGATAGAGGCGTTCGGACTAACGCCACAAATAATCTGTCAAAATCTGTTTGATAATATTATTTGAAATAATTTGTATATAATTTTATTCATTTTAATAGTCTGACCAACTATATTTCTATAAAAAACTTGACTTCTAATCAGAAATATTTAAAAAAAACTACAAGTTAATTTTCCAACCTTGCTCTAATTTTTGGATTTTATTTTTTTCCAAGAGATTATTAATATATTTTTTGTATTTCTTTCCCTTACCTTTATCATAGATGATAATTCCTGTTGAAATAGCTTCTAAAGCGATTAAATGGTGGTTAGTAATCATTATTTCAAATTCAGTTGGGCTGTATAAGAAGAAATCTATACCACCTGATGTAATAAGTTGTATTTGATATAATCTATCAAAATAATCTTCTTTTAATGAGTTTGTAACAATTAAAAGATCTAAATCGCTTCTGTAATTAAATTTCCCCTTGGCAGAAGAGCCAAAAAGAATAATAAATTCCGCAGAATATAAATTAAAAAAACTTTCCAAAAATTCTTTTAAATTTTTTATTTTTGGGTGGTCTTTTAATTTTCTTTCAATTTCAGTTAATTTTATCTCTTGCAAAATCCATTACCTCGTTTGCAAATTTTATAGCGTCTTGTGCCTGCTTTTTTGAGAATTTTTCAGAAGGAAAACCACTCGTAAAGGCATCAGGATAACGTGTTGAAATGTAATATAAATTTAAAATTTTACAATTCAATTCAATTGATGGAGGAATATCTACTGTTTTTTTCAATTCTTTCACCAAATCCACAAGATCATGACCCCACATAATAATATTAAATTTTTCACCAATCGCTTTAAATGCTTTTTCAGCAGTTTGCTGACCAAGAAAACAGCTCCACGCATAATTTCCAGAATTTAATAAATTCTTTGCGGCTCTTAAGTCAGATTCGGCTTGATTTAACCAATCTTGACTTCTATCCATTACTCCATCCTTAAATTTTTGCTTTAATTTAATTATGGTTTAAATGCTTTAAATTTTTAACTAAAAAGTGAGGTTTTGATGAATTAATGAGTATCCCATCAAAATCAGAAAAAAAAATTAATACACTCAAAATGGCTGATGAACCTATTACTGAAATAATTATTGGTATGACAACAGACCCTCAATTTGGTCCCGCTTTAATGTTTGGAATAGGAGGTATTTTGGTTGAATTACTGGAAGATGTCTCATTTAGAATTGCACCAATCGATAGATTTGACGCAAATGAGATGATTCATGAAATAAAAGGATTTCCTTTGCTAGATGGATTCCGAGGCAAACCAAAAGCCGACATAGACGCAATAATTTATACTCTACTAAAGGTTTCTGATTTAGTTATTCAAAATCCTGAGATTTATGAGATAGATCTTAACCCCATTTTTGTGTATAATTCTGGGATAGTTTATGTAGATGCCCGGATTATTTTAAAAGATTAAGATTTATATTTTTTATATTTAAATTCTAACTATTTTTCCTAATTTTCTTCTTGAAGAGATATAAATTCATATATTCAAAAACTAAGCATTTATAACGTTTTTCTCATATCTCCAATAATCTTTATAATAAGACGAATTGTTTCCTTAGCCAAGAACTATTTTATTTAGAAAAAAAATTACGCCTTTTTTTCATATTCCTCTGCCTTATTTTTATATTCTTTAACTTCCTTTTGCTTCTCTGTTATTCCTAATTTAAAAATGTCCGAAGCCAATTTAGCCGCTTGTCGATATTCTGAAGCAGCTTCAATATATTGATTCGCATTTACCGCTCTTTCAGCTTTTCGAATTACTTTCCCTAACTTATCTTCTATATAAATTATATTTATTTCTCTGATTTTCTCTTTTAATGTTATATATTCTTTTTTGAGACCCCAATTTTTAGATAAAATTAAAGCGTTTTCATATATTTCTATCACTTTTAATAGTTGATTTTCCATAATTAATTGTTCTGCTTGGTTCTCTAAGCTTTTAAACTTCTTTCTTGCAGAAATATCATCATGAACTTCGATATCCTTTACAATCCCTCCACGTCTCTTTATAACAATAATTCCGACTCCAATTAGAACGCCTAGAATCAAAAATAATAAAATTAAGATCCAAATATTAAATGTCGGAGCTTCGGTTAAATTAATCGCATGTTCTAAAGAATCACTACTGCACTTATAACTCCCTTCATATAAAGCAGATATATTTACATATTCCGCCCCATCGGGTATTAATATGCTAAAGCTAGCAACCCCATCTTTATTTGTTATAATTGATCTTATTTGTGGGGCAATCCCACCTCCAAAGTTAAATATCACAGTTACATTTTCATTTGCAATAGGAATCTCAGAATATAATTTTATCTTTATATTTAATGTCTCACCAATTATGATATTATCAGGTGCTTCGTATAAAGATATGCTTACTTCATATTTTTCTGAAAATTCAATAGTGTATAAAATAGAGCGATTAATAAAGTAATCTTCGAAAAATGTGATATTTATACTATATATTTGCGCACTGAAATCATCTGTTGGAATAATCCAATAATATTTACTTCCTAAGGCAAGTCCCTCGTAACTCTTATCATTGATATTTAATATAACATTACTTTCATTGATATAGAAACCCGTTATATTATCTTGTAATTTTAGTTGAATAGTTAAATCGTTTCCAATATATGCATCTGAAATAATTCCATCTTGAATTTCCAACTCATGACCATAATCACTTGCACTTAAATCGGAAATTTCCAACCCCTTATAGCCTATCGTGATGTAAAATTGAAAAGTGACATTCTCCCAATTATCTTTCATCATTGTTAATGATATCGAGTATCTGCTCGCTAGATTAAGTGTAGGTATCTCCCACGAGTATATTCCATCTATTCCTTCATAATCATAATAATTCTCTCCATTAAAATTTAAAATTCCAGTTCCATCATTTATCCATTCTGAATTAATCGTATCCGTATATGAAAATTTAATAGTAATATTATAAGGTTTCCAGCCTAAATAAGAATCAGATACCGTATCGTAAGTCAATTGTTCCGTAAAGCCAATATGATCTGGTTGATTAATACTTATTAGCGATCCATCAGTTTCACCAATTACTTTAATATTTAAAAACTCTGTATGATTATGATAAGAGGTAAGATTACTGTCCACTTTTAAAGCAAACCATCCATAACCATAAAAATCAGATTTGCTACAATTAACTGTAATGTTATAATATCCATTTCCATAATCAAATATAGTGGTTGAATATGGAGATCCTTTAACTTCTATTGAAATATTCGCTCCATCGATTCCTTCATTTCTTTTTGTATCGTTATAATATACTGTTATGTTAAATGTTTCTCCTGAATAATAACTTGAAGAGTCAGGAGGGTTTGTGATTAATAACTCACTTTCTCCTAAAACATCAATGGAAAACACATCCGTGGAATTATAATAAGAAGTAAGGTTTACATCAACTCTTATGGAAAACTGGCCATAACCATCAAAAAATGGCGAGTCTGTAAAATCGATGGTTATGTTATAATATCCATTTCCGTAGTCAAAAATAGTAGTAGTGCCTGAGTAATCGACTCCGTTTACCAAAATTGTTATGGTTACGCCATTGATTCCTGAGTTTCTCACAATATCGTTATAATAGACAGAAATGTTAAGAGTATTACCAGAATCGTATATTGCCTTATATGGTTCTTGAGAAACCGTTGTAGCGGTTTCTCCTAACACGTCAATGGTGAAGACATCCGTGGAATTATAATGAGAGGTTTTATTCACATCAACCCTAATATTAAATTGCCCATAACCGTCGAAAAATGGCGAATCTGTAAAGTCAATGGTAATGTTATAATATCCGTTTCCGTAATCAAAAATAGTAGTGGCGCCTGTGTAATCGACTCCATTAACCCAAATTGAGATGGTTGCACCTGAGATTCCTTGATTTTTTACTGTGTCATTATAATATATAGAAATATTGAGAGCCTCTCCAGAATCGTATATTGCCTTATATGGCTCTTGAGAAACCGTAGTTTCAGTCACTATAAAGATATTAATGTCAGTATAATCCGTGTGGTTAATATAAAAGATTAAATTTGTGTCAATTCTTATATTAAATACTCAATAACCACTGAATACTGGGTCGTTCAAATCTATTGTAATATTATAATAACCATCCCCATTGTCAAAAATTGTGGTATAATATGGAGTGCCTTCTACTTCTACCGTAATATTTGCTCCTATAATTCCTTGATTTCTCGCAGTGTCATTAAAATAAACCGTGATGTTAAGAATTTCTCCAGAATCATAAACTGGCTTGTCTGGTACCTTTGTAATCGTTGTAGCGGTCTCCCCTAACACGTCAATGGAAAAGAGATCCGTTGAATTATAATAAGAGGTAAGGTTCACATCAACCCTAATATTAAAATGACCGTATCCATCAAAGAACGGTGTATCAGTAAAATCAATTGTGATATTATAATAATCGTTCCCGTAATCAAAAATAGTCGTGAAACCAGTATAGTCGACTTCATTAACCCAAATTGTAATGGCCACACCGCTAATCCCAGAATCCCTCACGGTATCGTTATAACAGACGGAGATATTAAGAGCATCTCCGGAATTGTATGTAGCCTTATATGGCTCTTGAGAAACCGTAGTTGCGGTCTCCCCTAACACGTCAATGGAAAAGAGATCCGTGGAATTATAATAAGAAGTAAGGTTCACATCAACCCTAATATTAAATTGACCATAACCGTCGAAAAATGGCGAGTCTGTAAAGTCAATTGTAATGTTATAATAACCATTTCCGTAATTAAAAATAGTAGTGGTGCCTGTGTAA
>JAHLWH010000117.1 GCA_019058015.1 Promethearchaeota archaeon
ATTAAAAGATGAATTATCAGAATTGGATGGAGAATTATCTGAATTGGAAGATATATCTTCATATGAATTGAAAGAAACTCCAGTTATTCAAGATATGTTAGAAGTTGTATTATCAGAATTAGATAGAGAATTATCAGAAATAGATGAGATAATCTCAAGCGAACTTCAAGAAGCTCCGATTATTCAAGAGTTGTTAGAAGTTGAGTTATCTGAATTAGATGGAGAATTATCGGAAATAAAAGATATATCCTCAAGCGATTTTCAAGATTGTAAAATTATTCAAGACATAGCAAGAGAAGAAATAAAAGATGAATTAATGGAATTAGATAATGAGTCATGGGATATTACAGATATGTATTCAAGTGAATTTGTAGATCTCTCAAATACTCAATATAGCTTAGAAGAGGACTCTTTGGAAATTTCAAATGTTATAGATATCATAAATGTGCATAACAAGACTCTTGGACAAAACTATATTGGAGAACCTCAAATAGAAAACGTATATGAAGAGGGGAATGAAAATGAGATTAACTATGATTTAAGTATAGATAAAAATAATCAAGAGGCATCAGAACAAGAATTATCGTTAATAGGAAAGGAAAGTGGAGAAGAAAGTAAAGAAATTACGGCTACTAAATCTTCCACAACTTCAACAGATCAGAAAGAAAATCAAAAAGATACTAAAGAAGAGGAACAAGTATCGGAGCAAGAGAAAGAAAACCAAATGGATATGAATTATAATAGAACGGGTTTTACTGACCAAACACTCAATTTAAAGCAGAGGTTGAGGAGAGAGTTTGGGGGTTATATTGATCAAAGAAAGAATTTGGATGAAAGGTTGAGGAAGGAATTTGGGAGTCAGGTTGAGGATAAAGAACAAGATATCCAAAAAGATGTGCCGGAACAAGAATTATCGTTAAAAGAAAAGGAAAGTGGAGAAGAAAGTAGAGAAATTACGGCTACCACATCTTCCACAACTTCCATAGAGCAGAAAAAAAACCAAGAAGATGATAAAGAATCGGAATTAACTTCAGAGCGGAATGAGGAAAGTCATAACAACAATGATATTAAAGATCTAGAAAAAGATTCGGAGAATTTAAATAAAAAAACAGAAGAAGAGGTAAAATTTAAAGGAGAAGAATCAGAAGATTTGGAAGATCTTATTGATAAAGCTATAGAAGAATTTAAGATTTTAAAAGATCCAAAATTGAAAGAAATGATAAAAAATTATGATGGTATTGCCTATAAGGGAAATCATTTTACTAAGATATTTATAAAATTTATTAAAGATCAAGATAATGATGCACTAACTAAAGAAGAGAAAGATAATTTAGTAAAAAGTATAGAAGAATTTAACAAAAACAAAAGTTTAGATAATCTCCTTAAACATTACATAAGATATACTAAACTTTCACAGTCGAAAATACTTAAAAAATTAAAAGATATGAATTTAAAAACATCCCCTTATACATTAACAAATATCTCCCATAAGATTTTAACACGGGAAAAATATAAAAAGAGATTCCCAAAGCCACCTAATATATCCAATGAGCAACGAGAGGGCATAATAAAAGCAGGTCGCTCTGAGAATCCTTGCTCTTTAGAGGATATTGCAGTTGAATTTGGAGGAGCATATTCTAATGTCAGAGATATAATAATAAAGGTTTTGGGAGAGAAAGTATACCACAAGAAATTTCCGAAGCCCCAGGTATCCGATGAGCAGCGAGTGGGCATAATAAAAGCCGGTCGTTCCGAGAACCCAGGCTCTTTCGACGATATTGCAGATGAATTTGGAGTGTCGTCTGGTACTGCTAGAAAGATAATAAAAAAAGACTTGGAAAAGAAAGTATACCAAAAAAAATTCCATAGAGAAATTCTCGATGAGCAACGAGAAGATATTATAAAAGCAGGTCGCTCCGAAGAACCTGATCCTATATACAAAATTGCAGAAACATGGGGAGTATCTCGGCGTACTGCAACTGATATTATAAGAGAAGACTTGGGAAAAGATGAATTCGACAGAAAATTCAATAGAGAAATAAGCGATGAGCAACGAGAGGGCATAATAAAAGCCGGTCATTCCGAAGAACCTGACTCTATAAAAAAGATTGCAGAAACATGGGGAGTACCTCCAGGTACTGCAATTGATATTATAAAAAATAATTTGGGAGATAAAGTATATCATATGAAGTTTCCGAGATCTGAGGATTGGGTATCTGATGAGCAACGAGAAGGCATAATAATAGCCGGTCGCTTAGAAAAACCAAATGGTATAAGCTACATTGCTGTCGAGTGGAAGGTAGGTCCTAATACTGCTTACAAAATTATACGAAATGACTTAGGAGAAAAAGAATTCAATAAGAAATTTCTTAATGATATACCCCAATTAATAGGGCATGAGAATCATAAATTAATTGAAAAAATAGCCACGCAAGATTTTGATGAAAAAAGGAAAAAATTTCCGGATGTTCCAATACTCGTTTCAGAGCCCCCAATTTATACTAAAAATAATAAACATTGCGATAATGCATTTAAAAACGATAAAAAATATCTACAAAAACTTCTAAAAGACAGAATCGCTAAAGAATTAAAGATTGATCCTAAAAAATTAGATCACATTAAAGTTGTGATTTTTGATTATACCAGTTGGCTACACAAAGCTAATCTCATAAAAAAGATTGAGAAATATCAACATTCTGAAATTATTTTTTTTATTGTCGGAACGTATTGGTTTCAAAGCTGGATTGGTCGAGTTAAGAGTCTCCCTAAAGATAAAAGGATTAAATATCCCGAAAATATTCGTATTATTAGATGGGATCTTTTTGCCGATTTATTAAATCTGAGTAATGATAATCGGAAGCGATTTAAGGAAATTATTAAATTAACTAGATTAAAAGATTTAGAAACCTTGAGAAGGCTTAATGAACAAAATAATTATAAATTGCACCGCTTAAAAAAGTCAAAAGCTAGAATAAAAGGGTATAAAAGCAAATTAGATGCATTTTTATCGAAAATTTAAAAAACCAATGGTATTCTTTAACAGACAATAGTTATAAGAAATTCTTTTAAAATTATATAATGCAAGTACAAGCAGACCACACTTTTTTTTTTGACAGATACCTGTAAAACAGTTGCAAATATTTAACTAATTCTAAAAAATTTTTTTAAGTAAAAACTTAAATTCATGGAAAGAATTAACGGGTTTATATAATGAAAAATTATTGAAAATGCCTATTGTGTGTAATTTTAATAAGCAAGATTTGTCAAGGAAATTTAATTATTTAGATTTTTTGGAGAAAATTCATTATAGAAAATATAGATCATTTGCGTATTTTAAAACAATAGCTCTTGTGGGAGATGGTATAGTAACCTCTTTTAAAAAAATAATTGAACTTATATTTCCAGGATTAATAATTAGTCAAATATCAACTTAAAGTCAAAATTTCTAAAAGAGACAAGAAATTGATGCTTATTAATAAGAGAGATTTTTCATAAAATTTCTGGAATATCTCTTCCACAAAATTTGCAAAATTTATCATTAATATTTATTTTTTGGCCACAATAAGGACAGAATTTAAAGTCTTTTAATCCAATATCATTCTCAAATTTATAATTATTAATCTCGTACTTATCTACATAATAATTCTCATAAGTTTTAACTAAATCACGCGTTTTTCTAGATAATAAAAGAAATGATATGATAATTGTCGCGATTACTCCTATAATTATTAGAATTATGACAATTAAATAAGGATCAATTCGATCATCATTTATTTTCATAACAATGTAGAAAGTATCAGAACCCCCTTCAGAATCTTGAACAGTTATGTAAAATAAACCATAATAGTTACTATACGATGCTACAGATTTTTGGATTGCTCCATTATCTGAAGTATAATTCAAGAATTCAGGTATTAAAAATACACCTATGAAATTTTTAGAATCCGAATTATAATTTAACTCCAAGAATACAAAATTTGAGGGGGATAAAAGGCTAAGAACACCATCAGTTGATGATGTGACAATAAAAAAATTTATAAAAACTCTCAATTCATCTTCATTATCCTCATAATCAACTAACTCACCCGTTTTTATTAGGAAATTATAGTTTGTTAAAAGAAAAGTATTTTGAATAGTTAAACTTTCATTAACTATAGTTTCATTAAAATAAATATATGATCCGTAAAAAGATTCAGTTAAATTAATAATAGGGTCATTATTTTCGATTTTAAAAAATAGACGATTAGAATAAGGATTAGAATAATTTTTGGACGATTTTGGGATTAAATAAAAAAAAGCATAACCTGTTGTATCTTCAATGCTTGGAATGAAAGTGTATTTATATTTATTTGAACTTTCTTCTTCAAAATTTAATGTTTTATTAATTGTATTTCTTGAATTAAAAAAGGAACTAGGATGAATTCCCATATAAGCAGTTAAATTAATATTAGATTTATTTAAGTTGATAATTATTTTATTATATATCCCACTTTCCCGAGTTATGTTAGAGTATTCTATTGAATAATTAATGATTTCTGGGATTTTAGATTTATTAGGATGAAGTAATTCAATCCTCTTTTCAAAAATTTCACTATTAATTTTTACAGAAATATCAATTATATAATTTTCATAACTAAAATTTGATAATTTTATTGAATCATTATAATAAACACCGTATCCCAAATTTAGTAATGTAATATTAATAATTTTATTTGTTACTGGATTTTCGATAGATGCATTAAGACTGATCCCATTAATTAAATTAGCAATTCCCACTTCAGTAGTCTGATTTTTAATAAATACAGATAAAGATGTAGTATTAGTGAAAACCCTTTCTGATTTTAATCCGAGATTGATAGTTAAATCATCTTCAGGAAGTAAAAATCTAATAGCATTCTGTAGTAACGTCGAATGAGCTGATGAATAAGAAACATCATCATAAAATTCATCTAATAGCCAATACAAATCTCCAAACGCTAAGAATTTACCTTTCCCTTCATCAGATTTATCACAACTTGCTACAACCGAAGAATTATATAATTGAGCTTGGGATACTCCATTTCCATAAACATTAAACGTACAACCGGTGAGCCAATAAAATTTAGAGACTCCTTTAAATATTGAAGAATTTTCTAAAAAATTTGTTACTTCATTAGAATCTAATATCGCGCCAATTCCTACATGAGTTGAATTTTCAATATTTTCTCCTTTTATTTGAATTCCAACATTTAATTGATCAAATAAAAAATTAATATTTTCTATGCATATTTCTTGATATCTTGTTCCTAGAAATAGAATATTACCTCCCGTTTCAAAGTATTCTTTTAAAGTTTTTATTTCTGATTGACTATAAGGTAAAATTGGGTTTTGCAAAATAATTAAGTCATAAAAACTTAATTTTTCTGAACTTAGAATAGAGTTATTTAAGGAAGAATTATATTTAGGTGTCCATTTGTCCATAAAATATATAGGGGAACAATTTAGATTTGAAACATCTTTCATAGATCTATAAAAATCAATTTGTTTGAAAGAGTATTCCGGAAACCAATCATTTAAACCATGAAATGACTCATATAATATTTTAAATTCCGGTATTTTTTTTTTAATTTCTATTTCTATCTGATCTATTATTTCTCCTGTAGTCTCATCAGACATGTTTATCGTGATTTTTCCAACTCCTGGAGTAGCATTAAAAAGAATTTCAAGATAGATTGATAAAAAATCAACTCCGTGAGAGTTAAAATTTATTTTTTCCTTATCTAATTCTATCCTAATATCAGGAAGTTGATTAGATATTTGAAATGAAATATTTCTTGTGATTCCTGATAAAACCGTTAGATTAAAAATTTGTTTATCGCCTGGATAATTAAGAAGATCAAATGGTTGTATTGGAAGTTTATTGGGATAAATAGTTGTAATATTGTTTACATCTTTAGTCGAAGAATTTATCTCATGTAATAAATCAATAGATTTTGATATATTGATAATTCCGGCACCGATTTTCAGGGTTTCATGGTTATTAGTTTTATATGCTCCTTTCAATATTGCAATTTTTGCTGCTTCTGGTTTTAAATCAGGAAAGGCTTGTAATAATAAAGCTAAAGCACCCGAGACCATTGGACATGCCATAGAAGTTCCACTGAGTGGATAATAATCATAAGAACCGGGATAATTAATATAATCTCCAAGATATTTCTTTTTATTGGAGATTATTGAATCAATAGCTTCTGTAGAGATAATATTTTCTCCTGGAGCGCATATACTTGGGTAATATTGATAAGTATTTGTTGGGCCCCTGCTACTAAATGTAGATAAATTTCCATTTTTATCAACCGAACCTACAGCGATGGCATTTACACTTGTTGCCGGGATTCCGCCAGAATAATAACTGGGTCCATCATTTCCTGCTGATACAACACATAAAACACCTTGATTAGTCGCATTTGTTATAGCTAATGTAATTGGATCATATACTTCTGGATATGGAGCTCCAAAGCTCATACTAATTATTTGAGCACCATTTTCTACAGACCATTCAATAGCTTTTAGAATATCAGTATCTTTTAGACTTCCTGATGAATTACCAGCTTTAACATTCAAAAAATTTACATTTGGAGCCACGCCTCGATATTTTCCTGAGGAAATTCCTCCATCTCCTCCTATAATTCCTGCAACATGTGTTCCATGTCCATTTCTATCTATAAAATCAGAATTATCTGTTTCTTCTCCCTTAGATGCAAAATTTATTTGCTTTATTATTCTTGTTTGAAAATCGGGATGAGGGTAAATTCCAGAATCAATAATAGATACATTAATTCCTGTACCGTCATATGTTAAATTTTCAGCACCAATTGATTGTAGCCACCAATTATTCCAGTCCACTGGATTTAAATTATTTTGTTGAATTTTCACATTATTTGGAATTGTATAAATATTTTCCTTAAAGATTTTGATGATTTCATTGGATTCTTCAATTAAAGGTTTTAATTGTATTAATTCTGAGCTCTGACATTCCAAATATATCCCTGGAACAATATTAAATTCAAAAATTATGTTAAAATTGCTAAAAAGCTTTATTATTTCTCTTAATCTTTCTTCCTTTGACAATTCTTCATTAAAAATGATTATTATTGGAACTTTTTCATCAAGTAATTTTTCTTTGTTTTTAAGTAAGGATTTTTGTAGATTAATACTATATTTAGATAACCTTTCCAACTCTAATTGATCATATTCTTTACTTCTGATGTATTTTTTATAAATATTATCATTAAATTCATTTGATTGCAAAAAAAAATCATTACCTGCATCTTTTGCAATATTATAATCAAATTCTTTCTGATTTATGTTTAATAGATTATGTGATAGTGCTAAAAAAAAGATATTTGTAAATAAAAACAAATAGATAAATGTCATATAAGCAATATTATAATAATATTTAACCAAAATTGAATTCACGTAATAGTTATGATATTTTTTATTATAAGATCTCAATAATATATCCTAATATAAATCTAACGTTAAACATTTAAAAATCTAAATAAAACTCACCAATAACTGTGAAGTGCTAAAAAGTTTAATATTAAAAGAAGAATATTATAATAGCAACTATGTTTAAGAAATATGGATTTAAAACTACAAAAGAATTAGAAGTAAAAGCTACTAAGAAAAATTATGCTGTTGGAGCCTTTAATTTTAATAATCTTGAACAAATTTTAGGAATAATTAAGGCAGCATCAGAATTGAATAGTCCAGTTATTTTAGCCGCTAGTCATGGTGCAACGAAATATGCAGGAACTATCTTTTTAGTTCACTTAGCAATTGCTGCAAAAAAGAAGTTCCCTAATGTAGAAATGGCATTACACCTAGATCATGGATTGGATTTTAGTAAATGTAAGGAATGTATTGATTTAGGTTTTTCTTCTGTAATGATAGACACAAGTAAATATCCATTAGAAGAAAATATAAAGAAATGTAAAGAAGTAGTAGAATATGCACACAAATTTGGAGTATCTGTTGAAGGAGAGCTTGGTCGTTTATATGGAGTAGAAGATGAGATTAATGTATCTGAAGCTGAATCGGCTATGACAGATCCTAAAGAAGCTGCAATTTTTATTGAAAAATCTGGTATTGATTCTTTGGCCGTTTCAATTGGAAATTCTCATGGATTATATAAAACTGATAATCCATTCATTGATTTTAAGAGATTAAAGGAAATAAAGGATTGTGTGTCTACACCATTAGTTTTGCATGGTGCATCTGGAATTCCTGAAGATTCTATTCGTAAAGCTTGCAAAATAGGTATTTCAAAAGTGAATATTGATACTGAGTGCAGATTAGCTTTTCGACAAGAGATTGATAAATTTATTCATTCTAATCCATTTGATGATCATAAACCAATAACGTATGATCCAAGAAAAATTCTAACTCCTGCACTTGAATCTATTACTGAAGTAATAAAAATGAAAATAAATTGGTTTGGATCAGGAAATAGATTATAGTTTTTTTAATATTTCTAAATCAATTAAATAAGATATTTACTTATACTCTAGGATTTCCACTGTAAAATTATTTTATTTCTTTTTTGATATTTTATCGATTTATTATGAGATTATTTAGATTTTAATTTTGAATTGTTTTTCTATTATTAAAAAAACTTAATTGATGAACAAAAAATCATTTATATTATGAAATTAAACATTTATGGGGAGTATATTTAACTAGTTAATTTATAATATTTTGTTAAATGTATATTTAAAAAAATTTCAATGGAAATATAGGGGTCTTTGTTTATTTTTCTATAAATCAATTAAAATAATAATTTAAATAAAAAAGATATAAATTAATTTTTTATATTCACTTTTATTCGATATTTAATTTCCAGAAAATTTGAGGTCTACCACGCTCTCCATTATTTCTTGCAAACTTTGAAACTATGTTATTGCTTTGTAGTTTTGATAAATTATCAAAAATAGTGGTTCTAGCTTTATTTAATTTTTTCACTAAATCTCGTCTTGTTAATGGGCCATTTTTATATAGTTCTATTATTATATTATGTTGGAGAGGAGATCCATTTTCTCGTAAATTAAATCTATTTGTTAATAAAGAATTTTTAAACATTGTTTTCTTCACTTTAGAAAAATACAATAGAAATTTTTTATTCTAAATATAATAAAAATTGTTTAATATTTAAATGATGCTTATTTACATATAAATAACATATCTTCACCATATTTTCACCATAAGATTTTTAAATGTCGATTTTTGTCATATTATTAAAAATATAAAAGTTAAAAATAAAGATTAAAAGAAATTTACATGGTTTTAATTAACTGATGACAGATACTGAACGAACTACAATAACATTAAGCAATTATCATATGAATATTATCAAAAGTTTAAAAGGTATTAAAGGTAATACTGCAGCTTCGGTTATAACGGGAATTATTTCTTCTTGGATAGATCAGAATCTACAAGAAATTAAAGAGCATCTTCAAATGAAAAAATTAATGCTCCCTCCTTCAGTAGAAGAGATAAATGAGAAAGTCTCATCGATACTCAAAAATTCTGTAAAATTAAATATAGATGATTTATCAAAAGCATGTGGGATTGACAGACAGTTAATTATTGGAAATATTTCTAAGTTGAGTGATAAATTTAATATCATAATCGATGGAGATTTTATTATTAAGAAAAAATAGTTTTATTCAGATTTATTCTTCTAATGATGAAAAGTTTTAACAGATTATTTCCTAAGTTGCTTTTATTCTTTGCAGTTTTATCAATCTATAAATAATTTGTTTCTTTCTTCATCTAATTTATTGAGCAAAATTTAAAATAATTTTAATCTTTAAGTAGGAGATCTAGGTTTCATATTTTAGTTTAAATAGTTTAATATAAAAAAAAATTTGTGTCCAGATATAAAAAAAAAATAAATTTATTTCTATTTTTAATAATAATAGCCTTGTTATCCATTAATAGCCCCAATGTAAATGCAATACTTCAGATAAATATCTTAAAATTTGATACTGATAAAAATTATTATAATACTGATGAAAACATTAATATTGAAGCTTCTTGGATTTTAAATTATAATCCAATTGAGGAATGGGCTTATGTTCAAATTCAATTATTTGATAGTTTTGATCAATTAATGTGGTGCTCCGAGCAAAACGACACCATTGGCATTTTTAATAAAAATTGGACAATAGGTATATTAAGTTTGAATTTAAGTTTTTTTGAATATTCTACTAACTTTAGTATCATTTTTTATCTCTTTCATATGATTGGTGAAGAAATTTTTAGCTCTGGTCCAATAGCAACAAAATCCATTCAAGTTTTTAAAAAAATACTTTCATGTTCACTATTTGATTATGATGAAAAATTAAATTATGGGGAGATCTTATGTTTTCAAGCTTTATTTTTTAATATAACGAATAATAAAACAAATTATCCTGATAATCTGTTAGTAACCCTAAAAATCTATAAACAAATGGAATTAGTTTACGAGGAACTATATAATACCATAAATGGATTAATATACATCAATATCTCTACTTCAACATTTCCAATTATTGGTGAATTAGAATTAAAACTGATAACTTCTAATGATATTATTTATTTTAATCATATTTTTATTTACAGTTTAAAAGTTCAAAAGTTGGGTTTAAATTATACTCTTAATGAATATAATAAAAACGTAAAATATAATGAAAATGTCACAATTAATATAAGATTTTTCAACTGTAGTAATGGCCAAATTCGATATATTGAAATCTTTAATATAAGCGTAAGAATTTTTTCAAATAATATTTTGATTTACAAAAATTTTTATAATAGTAATAAAAATGGAACTCTCATTATATTAATTCCGAGTGAAATATTTGAAGAAAATGGAGAAAAATCAATTTTCATTGACATTTTCAATAATTTATATTACAATGATCTATCAATTAAATTAACAATATTTTTTCAGAATAACCAAAATGATGATAACCAAGATGATGATAACCAAAATGAAAATAATTTAATCTTTATTTTTAATAATCTAATCTTGATTTTAGTCATAAGTATTTTTAGTGGTGCAGGAACTTTATTTATTTTCCAAAGAAAGAGAAAAATTAATAAAAATTTATTTGAAATAACATTTAAACATTAAAATAATTAAAAATTTTCGAATTAATTAATCTAAAATTTATGAAGCATAATAAAATTCATTTATTTTTTTCTGATATTCATCCTTTGTACTTCCTGGTTTATTTACTCTAGGTCGTTTCGTTAAATTATCGCGTCTAAATGTAATATCCATAACTTTAAGAAATCTATTAAAACCATCTCTTAACTCCAATGGAACTGAAGCATCCCCCTTTATTCCTGGAACCCCCTCAAAAATCATAATTGAATCTGCAATGAAATCTTGTGTAACTATATCATGTTCGACAACAAAAGCTGCTTTTTTCAGTTCTTCAATAACTTTTCTTATTAATTGCGCAATATTTAATCTCATTTCAACATCTAAAAAAGCACAGGGTTCGTCTATTAAAAATATATCTGCTTTTTCAGCTAAACATTTTGCAATTTCAACACGTTGTAGCTCGCCTTCACTTAATTCAGTAATTTTTCTTTGTTCAATATTTCGTAAATTGAGATTATTAATTAAACGTTTTATTATTGGTGGAGATAAATGAGGTTTTGATTTAATATTAGATATTAAATTTTCAACTGTTAGATCTTGTTCTGGTTTAATATATTGTGGTTTTATTGATATATCAAGTTCAGTAGATTCTTTTTGAGAAATATTTTTCTTAAGATTCGCCTGATTGGCTATAAGATTAATGAATGTGGTCTTCCCAATTGCATTTGGCCCTAAGATCCCAATAACTTCACCAGCATGTATCTCACTACCAGATACCTTTAAATGAAATTCTCCCCTTTGTGTTTCTAAATCTTTATATGAAAAAATAATTTTTCCTTTATCAAAGGAAGAAATCTGTGGAGGACGGACATGAAAAATTACTGGGTCTTCTCTAATACGCATATTTTCATCTTTGATATAACCTTGTAAGTAAATGTTTATTCCATTACGTACACTTTGAGGGTGTGAAACAATTCCATATACTCCAGGTTTTCCGTAAAAAATTGAAACGTAATCACTTAAATAATCTAAGATAGCTAAGTCATGCTCAACAACTACGATGGTTTTTCCATTTTCTGCTAAAGATCTAATAATTTTTGCTACTTTTATTCGTTCACTTACGTCTAAATATGATGTTGGCTCGTCTATCAAATAAATATCTCCATCTCTTAAAAATGCAACTGCTATCAACATTCTTTGTAATTCTCCTCCAGATAAAACGGAAATCTCCCTATTTAATATTTTCCCTAAATTTAATTTTTTAATAATTTCGTCTAAATAATAATTATTCCTTATTCCTTTCAGGATATCTCCTAATTTTCCTGAGATCTTTTTGGGAATATCAGTAATATTTTGGGGTTTATGAATTATCTTAATACTTTTTTCCCTTAAACCAATAAAATATCCTTGTAATTCTGAACCTTTAAATTGATCTATAATTTTATTCCAATCTGGAGTATCATTACCGAATTTGCCTAAATTAAGAATTATTTCTCCAGCTAAAATTTTTAACATAGTACTTTTTCCACAACCATTGGGTCCAATTAAACCCAAAACACTTCCTTTTTTAGGTATTGCCATACGGAAAAGAGCAAAGCCATCTGTAGCATATCTATAAGATATCTCATTTTTCAATGGATCAGGTAAATTTATTATGCTGATACTGTTAAATGGACACTTTTTAACACAAATTCCGCATCCCGAGCACAAATTTTCAAAAATCTCAATTTTTTTCTCATTTAATAGAACTATTGTTTTGACACCTGTTCTCACCATAGGACAATATTTTATACAAGGTTTTTGACCAAATGGACTACACTTATGTGGTTTGCAAGTCTCTCTATTAAGAACGGCTATTCGCATATTAAATTAACCTTTAATTATACTTAAAAGCTAAAAATTAAATTTGTCTAAAAACTTTTATCTTTATATCAATAAAGAATTTACAAATTTTAATTAAAATTCATTGAGGACTTTGCAAAAAGAGTACCCTATTCACTGGCTTGAAGAAATTATCAATAAAATTTTGGATAAAAATTTATCAGAAATTACTTTAGCTACTGGTAAAACACCCTCTGGACATATTCATATGGGGATTTTAAGAGAATTAATAATATGTGATTCAATTCGTAGAAAATTAGAGGAAAATAGAAAAAAGATAAATTTTTTCTTATTTATCGATAGTTTAGATGCTGCTAAACGATTTCCTGAATATATTGACAAAACTTTTACTAAAAAATATTTGGGAAAACCATTCTCGAAAATCCCGTGTCCCGTAGATGAAACAGGTTATAATAGCTATGCTGATTATTTTGGAACAGAACTGATCTCGACCTTTAAACAATTTGGAATAAAAGCGGATGTAATTTGGACTCATGAATTATATCAAGATATAATAATGAAGGATAAGATAAGAATCTCATTAAACAATACTGATAAAATCAAAGAGATATTTAGAAAAAATATTTTACCAACTTTAGACGAAAAAAATAGAAAGTTATTTATAGATACTCAAAAGAACTGGTTTCCAGCAATGGTCATTTGCGAAAAATGTGGTAAAATGCAAAAAATTGATGAAAATGGGTCAATAAAACCTAATCGTGTTTTATCTTATGATAAAAATAAAGATACAGTTTCCTTTTCTTGCACATCATGTGGTAATAGTGGAGAAATTACAATTAATAAAGGAGAATTAAAATTAAATTGGCGGGTTGATTGGCCTGCTAAATGGGCAATATTTAAAACTACTTGTGAACCTGCAGGAAAAGATCATAGTGTAAAAGGAGGATCTTATGACACTGGTTTGGAAATATGTAAAATTATTTTCAATTATGATGGACCAATCAAATTAAGTTATGAATGGTTAAGATTGGGAGATCAAGATATGAAGACATCAAAGGGAATAATCTTTACACCAAAAAAATACCTTAAAATAGCTGATCCCGAAATTTTACGCATGTTATTTTTAAGAACACCTCCAAATAAACATATTTCATTTAGACTTGAAGAATTATATCAGCTTTACGACTATTATGAAAAAATGGAAAACGTTTATTATGATATAGAACATGCTAATTCAGAAACAGAAGAAAAATTTCTAAAATATATTTATCCACTTTGTCAAACAAGTAGAATTTCAACGAAAAAACCTCTTAGATTACCTTTTAAGTATTTAACTACTATAGTGCAATTAAAAACCATTCTAAAAATCGAGGGAATCTATGAAAAAGCAAAGAAAATTTTAAGATATAAAGGGTTTGATGAGAATCTTCCTTTTAATGACTTTGAAACACAATTAAATAGGGCACAAAAATGGATAAATGAAATAAAAGATATTTTGAAAAATGAAAAAAATGAGTCCATTAAAAGAAAAATATTGAATAAAGTAACAATATTTGAAGTTCCTGATAACGTTTCAGAAAATATTAAAAATAATTTAAGTCTCACTCAAAAATTAGGAATAAAATTATTAAAGATGTTTTTAATCTCAAATAAGGATTTAAGTGATGAAGTAATTCAAAATAAAATTTTTGATATAGCTAAAAATGAATTAAAAATTAAACCCCAGAAATTATTTAAAACTATTTATTTAATAATAATAGGAAAAGAATTCGGCCCAAGATTAGGCCCATTTCTTCTAATGTTGGATAAAGATTGGCTAATAAATCGTTTATCTATCGAATGAAAAATTTTTTTATAGATTCATTTTGTTGTGCTTTTTTTGTTATTTTTGAGAATCAATCTTTTTAATTTTATTCTTAAATCGTTTAAATATTGATCCTTTCATTTCTTTTTCTTTTTTTTCTTGCTTGATTTTTTGGAAGCATTTATCACAATAATCTTTAGTTTCTGAAATCATCTTGTTGCATTTTAAGCAATGCTTATGTGGATAGATCCATTCATTTTTTTTTTTATATTTTTCATACTTACTCAACAGATTCACCTTATCACAAAATCATTTGGATAATTAAAAAAATTATTGACTTTTTAAAGGATTTATTAAAAATAATGAATAAGATGATTGAAAAAAAATTATTTAAGGAAATCTTGTTTTCTTTTAAAATAATTATAATTTTTTTCATTATATTAATACCTTTTTTGCTTTTTAATAAAAATATATATATAATTACTTCAAATTCAATGTATCCTAATCTAAACATTGGAGACCTTATTTATGTAGAAAAAAAAAATAGCTCAAATATAAAAGTTGGATTTAATGAGGGGGACATCTTAATTATCCAAGGTCCTGATTATTATTATGAAAATGGTTTAAATCCTTTTTTTTTAAACTATTTAATGAATAATACACCAATCATACATAGAGCTATTGATAAAAAAATTATTAATGAAAAATATTATTTTTTAATGAAAGGAGATAATAATCTTTTAGTTGATGGAGCCTTTAAAATAATTAATATTTCTGAAGATTATAGTTATTTTTTCATTGAATATAACAAATCAGATGCTATATATGTTAGCGAAGAAAAAGTATTAGGTGTGTATATATTCAAAATTCCTTATATTGGGTATCTAAAAATATTTTTTCCCTATATTTTAATTTTGGTTATCTCTATAATCATAATATTAATCTGCTTAAAATTAACTGGTTATAAAATTAAAATAATTAAAACCAAAACTTAATTAAAATTACGAAATTCTTCGGAATTTAAAATATTCTTTCTAAATTAAATTCAGAATAATGATAAAAAAAGGAAAATATAATCTCTTCTCTTTTTCTATAGAAAATGAAATGATTATATATAACAGTAAAAATAGAATGAAAAAATTAGTTATTTTTAATCTTTTGAAGACAAATAACTTAGAAAAGATGATTCCGTTCTTAAACACCTTATTAAGGAAGGGTTTGATAAAATATTATTCTATTCAATTTTTAAATAAAAAACATCTAAAGACTCTTATTTTATTAAATTACCAAGATAAGATAAAAGAGAATATTTTAAAGTCTATAGATAGAATTAAGGAAGAAATAAAAAAATCTTTAATAAAAAAATCTTTACATATAGAATTTTTAACTGATAATGAATTAAAGAGAGAGTTTATCAATATTATCCTAGAAGAGGATTTAGATAAAGATCTAAAAATAAATACAAGAAATGATTTCTGTGTTATAAAAAATAATAAAAAAATTCAATTTATTAAATTATATTCACTATATTTTATTCAAGATACACTAATTGAGTCTATTTTAAATATATTTTTCAACCTTATTACTGATTTAGGAATAAAAGGAAATTTAATTTTGAATTTTCTATTAAAAAATGGAAATATCATTTTTTCCTCATTTTTTGTTAAATATTATTATAATAAGAATATAGCCTCTAAAAGTGTTGAAACAGTTAATGAATTTATTTCTAACGAATTATACTTAAAGGAAAAGAAAATAAAAAAAAATATGATTGGATATATATTATGGAGATTAAATTTTACCAAAAATTATTCAGATTATGATAAAAATAAAGGCTTAGTATTCTCTTTATGTAGTATTATTAATGAAAATAAAAAATCATTGGTCTTAAATGGCCAAAAAAGCTTATTATCACCAATTAGTAAAAATTTTATGACTCTTCTCATAGAATTTCTAAAAAGAAATAATATTGAGTTTAATAAAAAAGATTCCCACCTGATAGAAATAAAGAATCAATATATAATCTTATCAATTGATGATTTTAATCCATCAATAATTCAAGATATCTTCCAAAAATATTATCAAAATCGAATTATTTATATTATATTGCATGATTTACTCTTTTTCAAAAAGTTAGTATTAGAAACCAAAATCACTAATCTTTTAGGGGTTAAAATATTCAATCCAATAAGCTTCATTAAATTCTTGAAAAAAGCAAATTCATTAATGATTTATTAAATTGGCTGCTTTGTTTAAAACATACAGTATCTAAACTTAAGAAAAAATGGTATTTGTAATTAAAAATAACTAGAAAATTCCTAAATCTATAGCAAGATCAGAGGCTGAGTTATCTGGGTGAAGTTTAATAAATGCTTTTTTTTTCCCATCAGGTGTTATTAGGGTATTTACCTTTACTACTTTAACTTTATGTATTCGTTCAATTGCCTTTTTAATTTGATTTTTATTTGCTTTTCTTTCTACATAAAAAACAATTTTGTTTTCATTTTCTATTAAATCAAATGTATTTTCAGTTATCAATGGCTTTTTAATAATTTTATAATCATTTTCCATAAATTTACACCAATATTTTAAATTGATTTAATTCATTGAAAGCATTTTGTGCCCATAAAACTAGTCTCCCTGGAATTCCACCAGGAGCAAAATCAATAGTTGATACATTATTTATATTTTTAACATCTACCCCAGGAATGTTTCTTGCAGCTTTATATATCCCAAAATCTTCTTTTATGATGATCAAAATACCTTTTTTATTTTTATATTTCCTACCTCTCCTTTTACCTTTGCCAGCTCTAATTTTTTTTCCTTTTTTAAAACGTTTAATCTCATTCTCTAATCCTATTTTTGTAAAGATTTCCATTATCTTCTTAGTACTTTTTATTGTTTGAATTTTATCATCTATAACTAATGGAATTTTAGGGAGATCTTCAATAATATACCCTCTTTTTTTGACCCAATTTATATCAGCAGAGGCAGAAATTGATGATATTAATGCAATTGATTTTTCTTTCTTGTTTATTTTTTTAACTATTTTTTTTTTAGGTGTTGGAGCATGTGCTAATCTCCCTCCTTTTACGGAAGGAATAAATCCTGCATTTCTTGCCGTTAAAAATCCTGACCCTTGTATTCTGGGCACTCTAGCCATCCCAAATCCAGTTCCCCAGCTACGAGCAGTATTTCTTTTACCAGCAAGGGGATCTCTTCCTTGTTTTTGTTTATTTTGACTAAAATGGGCATTTATTGCTCTTTGAATCAAGTATAACTTTGGTTTTTCCTTAAATATCTTTGGTATCGAAACTGATTCTTTAGGTTTTCCATTTAAATTATATATATTTATTTTTTCCATAATACATCAATTCTTATTTTAATTGTTGGCTCTCTCGACTAATATATGAAATTTCTACTTGTGAATCAATAAATTTTTGAGCACCTCTAATGGTCTTTCTTAATTGTATTAATCTTTTTTTAGGTCCGGGTACGGAACCTAAAAGCATAATATAATCACCCTTTACGAGGCCATATCTAATAAATCCACCTTTTGGATTAATCTCTTCGCCGTTCTCACCAATTTGCATAATTCTTTTATGGTATTCCGTTCTTTGGTGAAAACCCATTTGCCCTGCTCTTGGAACTGTATACAAAACTCTAGCGGGATGCCATGGACCGATGCAAGCAACAACTCTCCTAGCTTTATTATTTTTTCTAGATAAAATCGTAATTCCAAATCGTTTAACAGGACCTTGGAAACCTTTACCTTTTGTAATAGCAACAACATCAATTAATTCTCCAAGTTTGAAAACATCTCGGACTCTAATTTCCTTTCCTAAATTTCTAAAAGCTAAATTTAAAGCTTCATTTGGATCATCACCATTAGAAATTTTTATTTCAATAATATCTGGTTTTTTCCGTGGTAATGAAGCTTTGTGAGGTTGAGTTTGAAAAATTCCAAAAATTTCTGCTCCATCTTGTAGTTTTTTTTCAATTTCTTTTTTTTCTTCTTTTGGATTAAAATTTTCTAATTTAATATTTTTAATCTTTCTTAGAAGATAATTATTAATTTCTTTAGTGAAAATATCTCCAATTATATATTTTCCATAGTTGTCTTGATTATATATTCTTATTCCAATTAGTATTAATGGAGGAGTATCGATGATAGTAACTGGTTTCATTAACTCTTTACCAAATGTTGAACTATATTTATAATCATCGATATAAGTAATATGCGTCATTCCTGCTTTAAATCCACAAAAACCCAAAAAACTTGTTTCTCCCTCAAGATCTCCCCAATGTTTAATGTGTCCCTTTATTGAAGATGCTCGTTTTCTAGGTAAAAATGCAAGAGAGCCATGCCTTGGTGCGTGTTGCTTTCTATGTCCCATTTTGTTTAACACCTAAATTAAATAGATAAAAGAAATAAAATAAATAAATTTTTTGATACAAGAAAAATTAAATAAGATTCAAATAAGATGAATATAAGAAAATATTGATAGATTGTTAAAATTAGAGAAAATTTATCACTTAATTAATTTTTTGATTAATCATAAAGATTTTATCATTTTTATCTTAAAGCTTAATTTTGGTATCTATATTTCATATCAATTTCATTCTTAATTTACTCCCTCTCTCTCTCTCCTAGGAATAAACTTCTTTTTGAAAGGAATCGTGTTCTATTAGATGGTAATCTCCTTTTCAGAAAATAAAATAAAAGATTTAAGTCTTTTTGTTAATAAAAAGGGGTTTTATTTAATTTGTATCATAATTCAAATTTTGAAAGAAAAATCTCTAATAAGTTACTTACTTTTTGCCCAGAATGTGGTTGCGAAATAATTAATTCTTATTTTGAAAGAGTTTGCATAAATTGTGGACTTGTTATAGGTGAAATTTTCAGTGATCATTCATATATAATGAATAATACGATTGAATCATATAATTTATCAAATAAGCAATATGTTGCGTTAGGAGAGCGTATTAATTTTATTGGTGGATTGGGAACTTGTCTAGATTTTGAGAATTCTTATTATCTTAAGGATAAAAACGGTAATTTATTACCTCCAAATAGTCAAAAATTATTTCGTCGTTTAAAAAAAAATTATTCAAAATTTATTAGAATTAAAAATTTTGAAACAGAATATAGAATTTTAAAAATTCTAAATAATGTTATTTCGTATTTAAATTTAAATAATAATATTAGAAATAATGCGGCATATTTTTATAGGAAAATAATAAAATCTGCTCCTAGAGTAATTAACAATATTTCACTCATCGCTTTTTGTCTATTTTATTCATTAAGACGGGGAAATGATAGTGTTCCACTATCAATAAAAGAGATTTCCGAGATTTTTCAAATAATTGGTCACCGTGTCACACCTCGATTAATAATTCGTGATGGAATCATGTATAAAAAATATCTTGATAAGAAGGATTCCTCCCTTAAAAGTGAAAAATATCTACCAAGATTAATTAATGAAATTGTTACTCATAAATCTTTAAAAGAACGTTTAATTAAGAAGGAAATTAAATGGAATCATAGTAAATATAAGAAGGAATTAACAATAATGTCAGAATATTTACTAAAGAATCTTAATCGAAAACAAAGAGGTGGAAGAAATCCATTAATTCTGGCGGGAGCAATAATTTATTGTGCAGATAAGATTTTAGCAATTAAAAATTCTCAAAAAAAAATTTTAACGCAAAAATTGATATCGTCAGCTACAAAAATTGCAGAATATTCAATTAGAGATCACTATGTATCATTATTAAAACCTATCTTTCTTACAAAAAGTTTAGAGGGGATTCCCAAGTAGATAAGATCCTTCCATTTTTTCAATTTTAATTTTAATAAAAGTTCCAATTTTTCCTTCCTTAATAAAAATTGGAACATAATAAATATTTTTTCCAAAGAACAAGTTATTTTTTATTTTTTTTATAATTAAAATTTCGCCCTTCCAATTTATCCACTTTCTAAAATGCTCTAATTTTATTCTATTATAAAGATTAGTTAGGTCTCTCGTTCTTATTTTAATAATTTCACTCTTAATTTGTGGTTTCTTTTTTGCAAGAGTTCCAGGTCGAGGTGAGAATTTTGAAATATTAAGAATTTCTGGGTTTAACCATTTAACAAACGACAGAGTTTCTATAAAATCCCCTTGAGTTTCCCCTGAAAATCCACAAATAATATCTGTTGCTATAGTTAATTTAGGAATTTCTTTTTTTAAATTTTTAATTTTTTCTTTTAATGGCTGAATTTCATAATTTCTACCCATTTTTTTGATTATCTCATCACTTCCAGATTGAATTGGAATATGTAGAAATTTGTATAATTTCTTATTTTGATAAAATTTGATAAAATCATCAAAAAAATCAATGAAAAATGTTGGATTTATCATTCCTATTCGTAAATAAAATCTCTGATTCAAAGTTAAAATCTTTTTTATTAAATCTATAAAGTTTAATCCATCATAATAATAACAACTGCAATCCTGAGCCGTTAGGAAAATCTCTTTTTTTCCCCTTCTTAATTGATATTTTACTTGATTTAAAATGTTCTCTAAATCAAAACTATATGATATTCCTCTACTATTTTTAACACAACAATAAGTACAACTCCCTAAACAACCCTCAGATATTGGAATTATAGATGTAGTATTATTTTGTGGATAATTTAAAAGAAATTTGGATTTGTCAATTTTTTTTCCTGATTTTATAATTAAGTTTTTTTTTCCTTTTAATATCTCCTCTAAAATTAAATTAATTTTATGAATACTATTAACATCAATTATAGCCGAAAATGATGGAACTAAGTTAATTATCTTTTTTAAAGTACTATTAGTGATTTGAGGCAAACAACCTGTAATAATTATTTTTTTTTTAAAAAATTTTTGAGAGAGAATTTTTAATTGATGCATAATTTTATTCTCAGTTACTCCCTTGACTGCACATGTATTAATTATAATAAAATAAGAGATTTGGATGGGAGTTTCAATAAAATTGTTTTTCTTAAGGATTTCTCGTATTATTTGAGAATCTACTTTATTATAGGCACATCCATAAGTTTTTAAGTAGAAAGTCTTTTTTTTCACAAAATTCACCAAAAATATTTAAAACGTTTAAAAAATCTTACTAATTCCATCAATAAGTTTTATTACATTTAAGGAGGAATTCGATGCATCTGATTTCTTTTTTTCTATTATTTTAATCATCAACACTTTAAACATATAAAATAATGCTTCTGGGGGGATTTGAACCCCCGTCAGGAGGGTGAGAACCTCCGATGCGTTTCCCTAATTTTTATTAGTTTGACCGAGCTACACTACAGAAGCATAAATGCCCTTATCAATAGAATTTTTTTCGAAATTAAATTTATAAAAAATATGCTATTGAATTTGAGATTATAATATTATTATCCATTATTTAAAGAGAATTTTTCCCTCTAAAGTTCCTTTTTTCTTAGTTTCTCTATTAAATTTAGAAAATTTAATAATGTAATCGAATAAGATTCTAAATTCTTTATTTGATCCTCATCTTCTAATTTTTTTAATAGCCATTTAAGTTTATTAATTAAAATATTCTCTAATTTTTTAGTAACTTCAGAATAATTACTTAATACCGGCTCTTTTGTATATTTTAAATTTTCCACACTGATGTGATTATTCTTCTTAACCATTCCACCTTCTTCCTTAACAATTACTACTTTCTTATTACAAATTGGGCAGAAAACATCTTCATTTTTAAATTTAAACAAAGGAGAATTACAAACAGGACAAGCTTTATTTAACATTGTTGAGCCTTTTCTTAAAAGCTCCGCCATTTTTTTAAAATCTTTTTCTTTAAGCATTTTCTTTAAAATAATATTCTCTTTTTCTAATTAGATTCATTTTTCTCCTTTATTTTAAGCAGATTTACAATATATCCGGCTATCCTATTTCTTAAGTGTTTTGAATCTATCTCCGCATATTTATTCAATAAATCTTTATTTTTATTAAAGTCGGTGGTAAAAATGTTCGGATATTTCTCAATTAATTCTTTTGAAACATTTTTTATCAATATAGTTCTAATTTTTCCCATTTTTTCTTAAATTCCTCTAATTTCAATGATAATATGAATATTTTAATATAAATCTTAAATTTTTTGTTTTTAAAATAAGGTCCATTATTTATTTTAAAATTATATTCTTCTATAAAAAATGTTGATGACAAATGAAGTGCATACCCACCCTTTAGTTTTATTTTTTGTCACCAAAAAAAAATTCGGATATTAAACTAATTCGGCATACCTAAAGTTCAAATCCAAAATTTCATTACTTTTATTTTGCCTTTCTCCAAGATTTTATATCGTTTCAACATATCCCTACTAATAAATTTTCCTTGAATTTCTAAATAATCTCAAATCATTAAAATCAAATTATAGGGCTGTTCCGTTTCTATAATTTATAGATGATTTCTCATCATTTAATTAATCTTGTTTGGATATGAGGGGTGAAGTTCCTCATTGTAGATACAACGTTAATCCGAGCTCTTCATTTGTCATCATTTAATAAAAGAAAATCATTCTATTAAATATTTTTATATTTAGCAGTAAAAAAATAAAAATTTTAAACCAAAAAAATTTAAATCAAAGGAATTTAAGGGCTCTCAATTAATAATTAAATCAAGCTCTTTATTTCAGAAAAAGTCTCATCTCTTAATCTCTCAACATCTTGCAACTGAATTTCATCTGCTTGTTTAGCAGGAACTTTTAGATTTACAACTGAATTGATAGCTTTAATTTCTTCTGAGGAAATAGTGAATTCTACACCTAATCCCTTTACAATTATTGAAATTTTTATTGGAAAAAATTGAATTTTGATACTTCTTACGATTCCTACTTTTCTGGCATAGGAATCAATTACTTCAAGACCAATTATTTTTCCTGGTGCAGGAAGTTCATACAATTCTGTTTCGATTGTAGTATTAAGCATTTTATCCAATTTCATTATTATTCAATTTCAATAATCAAAAAGAAATAATAATGTATCATGTGTATATTACAATCACAATGATATAAATTTCTAATAAAGCTCAAAAATTAGATATTGTAATAATATCTTCTAAGGAAATAAATATAAAATTACTATAAATCAATTTTAACATTTAAAAATCTTCAATAAATTAAAAAGTATAACAATATTCATTTATGAAAAATCCACCAAATAAATTCTTTTGCAGTAAAAATGTATTCAATTTAATTCGACAAAATCCTGTAAATAATATAGGTATAGAACCTCATCTTTCTATTTTTTTGATTATTACCAAATTATGATTTTTATGATTTATGTTTTATGAATTTTTATTTTTATTTAATAATAAATTAAAACTCTGTTTACTATTATTAGTTTCATTTTTTTTTAAATAAATATATTAAAGGGGTGTGGGAAAAAATTATTCATAATTATATTGAGGATCAACTAAAAAAATCTACTTTGTTCATAGATGAAAGCAAATTAGATATAAATTATATTCCCGAAGATTTACCTCACAGAGATAAGGAATTAATTCTTCTCTCACAATTATTTCTCTTATTAATAACACAACCAAATTCAGTTTCGAGAAAAGTTTTAATAACTGGTGGAATTGGTGTCGGGAAAACGGTAACTATAAAACGTTTTTGCCAAATAATTACGAATACAGCAGAAAAAAGAAAGATTCCAATGGAATATTTCCATATTAATTGTAGAAAAGAAAGAACAGGATATAAAATATTAGTAAAAATTATGAAACATTTTAATAAAAACTTTCCTTCTAGAGGTTTTTCATCTCAAGATTTACTCGATATGTTGAATGATTATTTAAATCGACAAAATAAGCATTTAATTTTGGTTTTAGATGAATTAAGTAATCTAATTATAAAAAATGATGACATAATCTATGCATTAACAAGAATTAATGATGAGATGTTAAATGCTTCTCATAGAGTATCAATTATCGGAGTTATTAAACATATTTCAACTTTAAATAATTTAGATGAAAGTACATTAAGCACACTTCAAAGTAACATTATTCATTTTAATAAATATAGTAAAAGTCAAATAATTGATATTCTAAAGTCTAGAGTAAAAATTGCGATAAAACCTAATGTAATTGATGACAATATCATTGATATGATCTCTAATTTAGTATATAAAAGAGGAGATATGAGAAACGCACTAGATTTATTATGGACATCTATAAAGATTGCAGAGGAAAGAAATTTAAAAAAAGTTTCACCAGAATTTGTTCGGTTAGCAAATAATAAAACAATATCAAATTTTTCACAAGATCTTCTAATCTCTATTGAATCTCATAAATTACTCCTTCTTTTTTCAATTTTAAATCTCTTAGAAAAAAACAAACAATCTTATGTACTTATTTTAAAAATAAAAGAAGAATTTGAACAAATATGTGAATACTTAAAACTATCAATTCTCTCCTATTCACAAATAATGAATTATCTTCATGAATTGGAAAAATATGGGATTATATCAATAAAAATTAAAAGTAAAAACATTAGAGGAAGACATGCCCAAGTAAGTATAAATGATCTTTCTCTCGAAATATTAAAAAATAAATTACTATCAATTTTTGAAAGTCGAGGGTTAAATATATGAAAAATGAATATACTATTGAAAATCTTTTCTTTTCAAGGGCGAGAGTTAAAATAATAAAAACTTTAGCTCTAAATGATGAACTAAATATATCCAAAATTATAAAAAATACAAGATTGAATCATTCTAATGTTGTAAATCATTTAAACTTTTTAAAAAAAATTGATTTTATTCAAGAAAAGAATTTTGGCCGAATTAAAATTTATAGATATAAAGAAGAAAATTTAAAAGCCCGTTGTGTTAAAAAGTTGATAGAATTGATAGAAAATATTAATTAACTTTAAATATTAAAATATTACCCTAATTTAATTAAATTCCTAAAACTAAATCCCTATAAATTATCTAGGTTAAAATATTTTAATATTAATTATTATTTGAAATGATTTTTTTTATAATTCTGTTAATAATTTCAATTTACTTTTCAATTTTAGATCTTCGAAATCGAAGAATTCCAATAAAAAATTTTAAAATTTTATTTCTAATCAGTTTATTTTTTATTTTTTTTACATTCATCTCTCTTGATTCTGCCTTAATCCTTCTTTTTTTATCACATATGATCCTTTTATTTTTCTTCTGTTTTTTTTTTTATATGTTAAATTTTATTGGGGGTGGAGATGCAAAATATATCTTTTTTATTTCAATTTTCAATTTTTGCTACTCATTAGAAATTGTTAATTTAATCGACTTCTTTTTTATTTTTATGTTAATTTATTTTTCATTACTCATTCCAAATTTAGCAAAAAATCAACTTTATTCTCGCTCATTATATGAACAATTTTTAATATTTTTCAATAGAAAGAGTATCTTTTTAGATTTTTATCTGAAATTGTGTTTTAAATTTTTTCCTTTAAAATCTATAAACAAAATTGATGATATTAAATATCAAATAAAATCATTCTTAATTCTATTCGATTTTAAAACGGGTAATTTTTTCTTTATTTCCCAGCATAAAATACCTGTTATAATTGTGTGTTTTTTAGCGTATCTTTTCTATTTAGCTCTGAATTTTTGTGTAATTTAAATAGATCAAATTATAACATAAAATATGATATTGAAAAAAAAAACATTAGAAAAAGCTATAGATTTTATTTCCAACATTAATTTTGATGATTCAGAACAATTGAAGATATTTAATAAAGTTAAAAAAATAATCCTAAATCTCAAGGATCCTGAAATATCAAAAAAAATAGAAGAATTAAATCAATTATCTTCAGACCTACCTTTTATTGAGTTGTTTAAACAAATTTTGGAGAAATTAACTATTGAACAATTGAATTCAATTTTTAAACAGTTTATAAATAATGAAGAGCTCATTGATTATTTACAAGATATACTTTTAGAAAAGATAATATAATCTTTATAGACAAAATACCGTCGATTCAAATTTTTGAAATATTTATTTTTTAGATTTTTTTATAAATCATCTAATTTTTATCTATATATGACTATCTTAATCGATATTATTCTCGTTATTTGTGCATATCTTTATGTTTTAGTTGTAATTACAATCCCAAAGTATTTAAAAGAAAAGGGAAAGATTACAAAATTTGCTGCACGCAAAACAGTTCACTTACTTGCTGGACTCTCAATATTTATAACTCCCTTTCTAGAATTTTATTGGTATTCACTTATAATTTCCGGCTCCATGATGCTTCTTACCTATTTAAGTTCTAAAGAGAGTAAAGTGAAACAACTTAGGAGTTTATTTGATGCAATTGGTGAAGAATCTGAAGAGAAGGTTGGCTATTTACAAGGGCCATTTAATTACTGTCTTTCAATTTTTATTCTTATGTTATTTTTCTCAATATTTGCTCCAAAAATGTTTTATATTCCAATTTCTGGAATTTTAATTATGATTATTTCAGATACTCTTGCGAGTGTTGTAGGGAAAAAATATGGAAAAATAAAAATAAAAATAAAATGGACTCATACAGAAAGGACCATTATTGGCTCATTCACTCTTTTCTTAACAGCCTTTATCTTGTCATTTCTTTCATATCTTTTATTCGGCACCATTCTTCCAACTTCTCAGCAGGTTATTAATCTCTCTCAAGTTATCATTTTTTCATTTTTAACAAGTATTATTGCGGCAATTACAGAACTATTATCACCAAGTACGTATGATGATTTAACTGTACCGATAATTACTACATTAATTATCTTTCTTCTTTCTTATAGTATTATTGCTTAACATAACTTTAAATTATAAATTTGTCATTTTAAAATTAAAAGTGATAATTTAATAAATGTTGAAAAAAATAAATTTGATATAACAAGGGATTTAAATGGAAATTGAAAAAAAAAGAGAAACAGTATGGAAAATAAAACAAAAAGAAAAACAAAAATATATTGAGTTAATTTCAGTTGAGGAATCTGGAGAAGTTAATCAAATTAAATTATCCTTAAAAAAAATGGAAGATACAATAACAATTGAAATGAATAAAAGTGAATTTAATAATTTTTTATCAATATTATTAGCGTTTAAAGATGTAGTAATTGGTTCAGAGATAAGTGCATTGACTCCAGATTTCAAAGATTTTGATGCAATCAAATCTCAAGAAAAAGAAGAATCTGTTTCTATTTCAGAAAAAAATGAGGTTATTGAAAAATTTCCTGTACAAGAACTCATGGATGTTCAAGATAATATTCCAAATGAAAAACAATATGAAGAGGAATTGAATCCTAAGGAATGGGATCCCTGGTAATTAGAGTGATCTGATCCTTGAAAATAAAAAAGAAATTTTTATAACATATTTCCATTCTTACCACCCGTCACCAATAAGCGTAAATTTTTTGATTTACGACTGCTCCATCCCTGGCCTGGTCGGGTTCATCATCAATTGAGTATATCTCTCCTACAAGAAATATCTCAAAAATAACTTACCTAATTGGGCGAATGGATCATTGAAACATTAAATATGTATAAAAATCATTTTTAATTCCTCAGATCATTTCTCAGTCCGTTATAGAGCATTTACGGTCCACCCAGTATAGGGCTTCAGGAATTGCCCTAGATTCCCACGATCAATAATAATATTTTTATTAACAAATATAAAGCTTATTATAAATGTAAAAAGGTTTTAAATAATTAATTTAAAAAAATCCAATGAAAATCAATTAGAAAATGAAATTAAAATCTTTTTTTTTCAATTTTGAAAATACAGCATCTCTTTTCCGTATCTATTATCATACACTCTATCTCTGAAACAGAAGCACGATATAGTGCAAATTCTCCAAAACCAGACAATATTCCAGATATGAAATAACAGGTATATTTAAACTTATTCTCCATGTATGATGAAATATTATGAAATAATTTTAAAATTATAACTTCCTCCGTTATTTCTTGAGGTTCAATTTTCCCCCATCCCATATTGCTAAACATTTCACAAAATAGTTCTGTTAAATCCTTAAGAGTCTTAGGTTTTAAATTTTCTTCCCAAATTTCTATTAAAACCCTGCCCATTTTTTTACCTAACCATATCAGTAAAGGTTTTACTCCCTCACCATATATAGATGATAACAAATCTATAATCTGAGGAGGAAAAAATACAAATCTCTGATTAAATAATCTGTATATTCCATCAGAATATTCTAATCCCTTTAATTTCAAATCTTTCATCTTTTCATACGCAGTGAGATTTTTTAAAAATAATTAATATGTTTTTAAAATATTTTCACAAGTTTTTATAATTATTTATCTGATCTCTTTTGATCATGTTAAATTATAATCTGTCAATAATTATCGTTTTATTATCTTTTTTGTTTATTATCTTTATTTTTTCAATATTTGCTACTAATATAGATGCAATGTTCATATTTATTATATACATGATCTTAATTATCTATTTGAATCTAATCATTTTACAAAATTATATTGATTTAAAAAATTCTAGTAATCTCCTCAATTTTAATTTATTAACATTTCTAGCAAATCTCTCTTTTATTTGTGAATTTTTTATTGGAATCTTTATTTTAATTCAAATAATATACAAATTCATTAGTTAAAATTTAGGAGATATACAGAATTGAAACTAATTGAAAGAATGATTATAAAAATTAACACAAAAAATAGATTGGACGTAAATACAATAATTTTTTTAAATTCTATGTTGATAATTTTAGAAAAATAATAAATACTTATAGTGTTACTTAATAAAAAGGATCCAAATAAGAATATCAGATCAAATGAATTAAAGTTATCATAAAAAGGAATAGTTATGGTAAATTCTGGATTATATAAAAGATCAATATAATAAAAAAAAGATGGAAATACACCAGAAATAACCCCAAGAATAAATGGTAATAAAAAAATAAAGATTAAACTTTTAAATTTTTCACCTTTAATAATAATTCGTTTTCGCTTTTCTAATTTTTGATGCATTGAGATAATTTCTAATAGATCCCAAATTTTATTTGCAGTATGATATGTATCTTCATGGATCATTTTTTTTATTACATTTAAAATCAGTTTGCAACGTGGTGATTTTAGATTAAAAATAAATGAATCAAGCATCTCTTTTATTGATATTGAATTCTTAATCAATAATGAAATGGGGTGTTCTAATTTTTTCTGAAAAGATTTGGGTGTTTTTTTATACGCATAATATAATGCAAGCTCCGGTGATGTTTTCCTTGATAACATAATTGCAAAGTTTTTTAAAAATAATAAAAAATCATTAAACTCTCTTCTATTATTTTTAGACTCAGAGCTTAAAATCCCTAATAATTTTATATCCTCATTTAAAAATTTTGATGATAAATATCTAATAATAATGAAATAGAGAGGTATGATAAAGATTAATGAGAAAGATTTGATTTCTTGAAGTATTATGAGAAAACAGCTTCCTATCGGGAAAAATAAGCCTATAAAGAATATTATACTTAATTTTGATTCAATGCTTCGAATAAATGTTTCAAATAAATCTTCTGAATATGAGTATTCATTTATTTTAACTAAATTAGTATCTTCAAAATTATTAGAGACTAAGTCATTTATAAAACTTTGAAAATTTTTTGAAATGATATTTAAATTTTCTAACTCATTCTCTGGATTTTTGCCAAATTGTATTTTTCTTATAATTGATTTAAAATAATTAGAAATAGGATAATTATAATTAGAAATAGACTCAATAAAATTAATACATTTATCGGAAATTGATGTAAAAAGGGAATTAATGAGAGAAAAATCTAAAATAATTAATTTTAAGTAAGCATTAATATTCAACTCTTCATTTTTTAATCTTTTATATAAATATACATTAAATATGTATGTAATTATTATAGAAGAAATAAGAGAAAATAGGCAACTTATTTGAATTACAAACTGACTCTCCAGGATTTTAAAAATGATATTGAAATAAATCGAAAAAATAAAAAATAAGAAATAAAAAGTTAAAAAAACTAAAGTAGTTGCTTTATTTATATCGCTAATTAATAAATTATATTTAACAAAAATTATTTTTGAATATCTTGAATTTAGCTTTTTAATTTTAAATTGTGGAAATTTTTTATTTCGGAAGAAAAAACAAAAATTGCAATATAAATTAAGAAAACTAATAAAATCTCACCTTTTATTTTTATAAAAAATTTATGAAAATTACTTCTGAAATAATGTATATTTTTAAAATGTGATAACCTGGATTTTCATAAAAAAAATTCAAAAATTGGTAAATAAATTCGTACGTATATTCATATTCAATATTATTTAAGATAAATGTATATTTTATTTTATTACCAGAAGCTAATATACTAAAATTTTCTGGCATCTCAATAACGCAACTAAAATTTAAAGAGGGATTTTCAATTGTTCTTGTTATTCCAGAGTTAATAATAGATATACATATTAAATTATTTTTAATATCCGACTCAATATTGTAATTCTCGATAAATTTAAAAAAGGGAGTAATTATAGAAAGAAAAATAACCAATAATGTAATTCCAAATCCAATCATAAGGGACTTCTCTAAAATTTCTGTCATAGCATAGTTTTATTAAAATTTTTAAATTTAAAATCCCCTTTTTTTAAATTCTTTTTGATTTTCTCCCAAAATTTAATTAATTCCAAATAATTATTTTTAGATGCAAAAAATCCAATAATATTGAAAAATGAAACTAAATCTGAGATTTTATTCGATCTAAATTTGGAAAGGAAATCAAAAATTTCTTTAAATAGGTCTATCATTAGATAAAAATCTTCTTCTGGTAGATGCTCATACTTTATTATTTTTTTTAATATATTAGTTTGATAAAGGTTCTTTTTCCTCATCCAATTATTTGTCATTGGATTATAATCAAAAATCTTTTCAACAAAAATTCCGTTATTTACACTAATTTCTATAATTGCCACGATCTTTCGACCAATTGGTAATTTTTTCATTAAAATAATTAGATCTAAATCATTCAAACATATTTTTTCAATTTTAAAATGATAAAGGAACCGATTAATTAATGCGGAAATATCTTTTGAATGAATTGTTTGAAACCCTCTTAATCCTGCGCTTAAACAGTGAAATAAAGCTTTGCACTCCTCCATTGTAAGAATCTCGCCCAAAAAAATAACATCCGGAGTTCTATGTAATAAGGTTTGAATTAAATTACTTTTTGTAAATTGAGAATTTTCTGTAATTTCTAATGATTGAGTTTTATATTTTACTTGATGCATATTGAATTTTAATTCATCTAATGATTCAACAGCATTTTCGACATAAATCTTTCGAAATTCTTTAGGCGTTAATAGATCAAAGGCATTAATCAGAGTTGTTTTTCCTGTGTCTGTTTCTCCAGTTACTGTTAAATTTATTCTCTTGAGAATGCAAAAGTATAAAAACGAAGCAATTTCCGAGGATAAAGTTTGATAAAATATTAAATCAGGAATTGAAAAAATATTCTTATTCAATTTTCTTATGTCTAAACAAAATCCATTCAATTGCAATGGGAAAATATCAATTGAAAATCTACAATAAAAATAATTATTTTTTATAACAGTTTTAACACTAGGATGTTTTATATCAAGTCTTTCTCTACTATATAATCTTAAAAATGTTTTAATTCTCTCAATTTCTTCCAAATTAAAGCTAATTTCTGTTCGACATCGCCCATATATTTGATGATTAAGATATATTTTATCATTTGGCTGATCTAAAAATATTTCTTCAAGATAATCATCAATTAAAAGTGGGAATAGTTTTTTAATGTTAAGTATATTAATAGATGATAAAAAAGATAATTTATGCTTTTCATTGGTTGATATATTTGGCATAATTTCATTCAAATAAATTAGTGAATGTTTTAAAAGTAAATCAACCAATTCTTGAAATGTGAGAATTTTATCAATTTTTAATAATTTTAAATAGAAACTAATTTTATTTATTATTTCTTTATAATACTCAAATTTATTGGGATTTTCGAAAAAGATTTCAACTCTATATAATTTCTCATTATGATATTTCCAATTATAAATGGATATCTGAAAATATTTACTTGCTCCAATAAAATATGTTTTTAAAAGATTTTTATTTTCAATCAGATTTTCAGTAATGCATAACTTACAATGAGTTTTTGCGTTTTCAGTAAATCTTTCTCTTGAATGATCCAAATCAAATGTCTTTTGCGAGTTTATTAGAAATTTAATAAGATTTAACGAATCTAAGAGTAATAAGATTTTTTTAATATTATCATTTAACTCATTAATCCATTTTTGAAAAGAAAGTTCATGGGAATTTTTTTTTAAATTTAACTCAAGTTGTTTCCCCAATTTCTCATATAAAAAAAAAGGATCGATTTTTCTTAAATTTATATTAAAATCTAACTCTAATTCAAAATTTCTAAAGTTTTTTCTGTCCGTTTGTACTAACTTTTGAATTTTTTTAAATATTTTTTTCAAATGTTTAAAATATTTAATATAATCCAAAAAATATGAAATATATTCATCTTCAATTATTTTATGATTTTGATGGTCAAATATTGTATTTATCGTTTTATTTTGATATTTTATTAAACAATTTATCAAACAAATACGACATTTACTATTAAATAAATGCGAACAATTTTTAAGATGAAAATTAGAACAGTTTAAACAATTAATTTTAATATTCCACAGTTTTCCATCATAGTTTTCTGAGAATACTGGGATTAGAAAGCAATTTTTAAGATTTTTATACATACTAGAGTTTTTTACAAAAAATAATTTAAATTTCTACTTTTTTCGGAGTTTTTAAGTTTAAAATTTTAAACAAAAAATGTGATATAAAATGAAAATACAAATCAGAAATATAATTTATAAATTGAAAAATTTTTTAAAAGATGAAAGCGCAGGTTCTCTATTAGAATATGGACTATTAATTGGATTTAGTATCTTTATTTTCATCATTATTATTGAAATAATCTTTTCAATGTTTGAATGGACAGGCACACAGATCTCACAATTTTTTGATGTTATAGGTTAATTTGAGGTGCCACTCTTATTTCACAGAACTTAAAATCTATGAATTTAGACAAAAATCTTTTAAATGAAATAATAAATCTAATTAAAAATAAATTAGCAAATAAGAGACAAATAATGTATTGTGATGTTATCAACTATATAGTTAGATCCAAATTAAAAGGCAAATCTTATGATAAGATAATAATTTGGTGTACCTATAATATCCGATTAGGAAATTTATATATAAATTTTTAAAATCCTCCTTCTAAATATATCACATATCAGATTACCGGTTCTTTATTTTTTTTCTAAATTTTTATAGTTAGATTGAAACCACTTTTGTAATGATTACAATCTAAACGAAATGAAGTTTAAACAAAAATTAAAAAAATGAAAAACAATTCTTTTATTAATATCTAATCCATAATGAAATTATTGATAAAAAAATTAGTATTAATGATTATATTTTTGTAATTTGGTTATAATTAGTTATTATCAAATATTTTAAGAAAACCTTTATTTTTGGCAGATATTATATGGTGAGAGTTACAGCAGATCATCGCATATATATAAAAATTTTATACTGGGGAATGGCTAGCTCGGGTAAAACTACTATAGTGGATACTTTATATCGTCTTACAAAAGAACAAAAAAAAGATATAGAACCTACAGGAAATTTAACGAAAATTGCTATGGCAAGTGGCTCTACTCTATATTTTGATCGAGGAATTTTTCAATCTACAAAAGAACAAAAAGTATATTATCATGTTTATACAGTTGCTGGACAAAGTCGATTTTCTCCTTTAAGAAAAAAAATATTTAAAGGAACAGATGGAGCAATATTTGTTGTAGATTCTCAAACTCATCTCTTTGAAGATAATATTGAATCATTAAAAGAATTAAAAAAAGTAGCTAAAGGTACTTTAATTAAAGAAATTCCTTTGTTGGTAATGTTAAATAAGAAAGATTTAACAGAAACGATAAGTGCAAGTGAATTTGAGCAAATTTTAAAGGAAGAAGAATTATGGTATGAGGTACCTCATAAATTAGCGCTCTGGAATCCCATAATCTACGAGTCTTGCGCATTATATAATAAAAGAAGAGAAGTATATCGAAGTTTTTATGAATGTGCTAGGAGAACAGCATTGTATCATATATATGGAAATGGAACAGCTCCATTAGATAAAGAATCCTAAAAAAACATTGAGTATAATCATCTTTTTTTCTCACGACTAAATTTTCTAGGTTCTAATTCATCATTAAATAATAATTCCTTTAAAAATTACTCTAATTAAATTCATAGCAACATATTTATTATCTCTCTTAATCTGAACTACTCAATTTTTGCTTTAATTAAAAAATTCTAATTTAAGTTATATTTTAATTAAAAACCATTTATGAAATCTTTATTTATTTTCTCAAGCTTTTCAAACTAATATTTTTAGAGAAGATATTTTAATTCTCAGCGTAACTATTAATTCATCACTTATCCAATGACATCAGATTTGTCTAGTTTCATCATAGAATTATAAATAAATAAATAAATAAATTAATACAACTTAATAAAAAACTAGAATTTCTAATAGTAATTGAAAATCTCATCTTCAATTCTAAGATTTTACTAAAGGTTTAAAAAAAAAATGTTTTTTAACAAAAAAAAGCTATCTCTTAATTTCAAATAAAAATATTTAAAATTACTTTTAATCAATTTGGGCGGTTTTTTTGATCATATCGGGTGAAAAATTCCAATTGGCTATAATAAAATTGGGATCGCAAATAATAATAACTTTAATATCAAAATAATTATAAATTAAATTAATTTGTTAAATATTGATTAAAAATAATGTGATTAATTTCATGGAAAAAATTATACCATTTATGATCGGTGACATAAAATATGTCCCCTCTCAAACTAGGAGAACATTTATTGAAGAAATAGCTTTATCTTTATGTTTATTATTTGAAGAAAATGGTAGTTCTATAAAAAAATGGGGTGCAATTGAAACAATTTCCTTGTGCTTTTGGCCAGTGAGATTAATCCCTTTAAATGAAAATCGTGCTTGTATAACTAGTTATTTACTTCAAAATGCTCCTAAAGTTCAAGTTGGTCCTTTTAAAAAAATTCCACCAAATCCTGCAGTAGTTGTTAAGGCTTCTGATTCTAAATCTTTTATTAATTCTTTAATTTCATATAATTCTAAATATCTTTCTAATAAGGCAAATTTCTCACGTAAAATGATTATTCAAGAAGCCCTATTTGGTATTGAAGAAATCTATTTTTTTAAACCCTTTTTCTCTAATAATTATAGTTTAAAGACATTTGAAGAGAAATATTTTATTCTGTCTGGAGATCCCATAACAAAGAGTGTCAATCAAATCAATATTCGCAAGGAAATTTATGATTTTATAAATTTTACAGATGTTAAAATATTAGATCAATATAATGAAAAAATCAATGAATTATGTGATAAATGGATTGAAAAAACTTCAAAAGATGTTGATAATTATAAAATTAAAACAATAGATCACCAAAAGGAAGAAGAACAGTTAGAAAGATTAAATAAAGAATTAAGAGAAGAAAAAGAGAAAGATCTGTATGATTCTGATGAAGAGTTATTGAATTCAGGAAAATTTAAGATTAATGATATTTCATCTGTTATAATAAATGAAATTGAATCATTAAAAAAAGAAATACTAAAGCTAGGTCAATCAACAAAAGAAAAAAATTTACCTCTAATTAATGAGAACATTAAAAACTCATATAGAGAGTGTAAAAAAGTTGAGAATTCCATAAAACAATTTGATAATGAAATAACAGTATTAAAAAGAAATTTAGTAAAAGAAAGAAATAATATTCGAAAAAACCATAACTCAGTAATTTCTAGTATAGAATCCAACATTAATTTAATAAAAGCAAAAATGGACTCTGATGAGAAAGATTATAATAAAGAATTTGTAGATCTCCAAGACGAATTAAAACAAATTCAAAATCTAAAACAAAAAGTCAATAATAATTTTTTAATCATCAAAGAAATGGAGTTGGATCAAGTACAAAAATTCTTGCATGCATATACTCTCGAGATCAAAACAGAAAATGTGATTGTTGGAATACCAATCTTTATTTTCAATTTTCGAAGTCATAAGGCGGAAAAAGTGGATAAATACATGCCTGTATTACCTATATTAATTAGTGAAGGGAAAAAAAAGGGGAATGTTGCAAATGTAAAATCTAAAAAAAGAATAATTTTTACCGATCGTTTCATTAAAATATTTAATAAATATAAGGCAATGAAAGATTTAATCTCGGTAGAAAGTAAAAAGAATAATATATTAGAAATTAAAAATTTAACATATTTATTATTAGAATCTATAGATGAATTAAGAATGAAGGAGCTAATATCAAAAAAAATAGCAACAAATGTTAAAGATCTAATTGAATCTATAATTTAACATATTCAAAAAAATATTTAACTAATCATTAATTCTTTTATTTAATTAAATTGATAGATAACACTGATTATGGGTCTTTATAGTAAGGTTAAAAATAATTTGTCTGAAAGTTTTTCTATTTTTCAATTAATGTCTTTATTGGAGATGGATGAATCAGACATAAGAGAGTGTAGGAACGTTTTAAAACAATGGTATCTATTAGGATATATAAAAAGAATCTCTAAAAATATGTATCAGAAAATAAAAAAATCTTAATAACGTTATTCTCTATTTTAACAATTCTTTTTATTCCATTTGAAAAAAAGAATTAATTGATTTGAATACTTATTTGCGGAAAGATGAAATTAAGCATTTTTTTAAAAGACTCAAAAATACCAATACCATCTGTTGCAATAGTATTAAGAATATCAACTTTTTCAAAAAGAGTGTAATTAATTTCATTTAAAAATTCTGATTTTTCTATTTTATTTTCCAAATCCCATTTATTTAAACAAATTATTATAGGTATATCATAAAATTTATTTGAGAAAAAGGCATTTAATTCATTCCAAGACCTTAAATTCTGTTTAATACAGACATTTTGTGAATCTACAATAAAAATTATTCCATCAACTCCTATTAATGTTGCTGGTCGTGTACTTGCATAAAAATCTTGGCCAGTAGCTGAATATAATAGCAATTTAATATTCCATTCAAAACCTTGAAAATTTAATACTCCAAAATCGAAAAATAATGTTCTTCCAGTTGTACTTTCTATTGATTTTAATGTTTCTTGTTTTCCAAAATATTTAAATAAGCTTTTTAATGATGTAGTTTTTCCTGACATTGCAGGGCCATAATATACAATTTTAATTTGAATTGTTTTGTTACTATAATCAAATAGCAAAATATTACCCCCATAAAGATTCTAAATGATCTCCAATTTTTACATGTTTCCCATTTTTTAATAATGGGTCAAATCCTTCACTCCATTCATAATATATAAAAGAAAGTATTCTTTCTATAGGCGCAGTTTGATAATCTATTGTATTTAAAAGGATTTTTCCACTGATTGTTGCATCTAAACCCAAAGTTGATAGTAAATTTAAACGATTTAAAATGAAAAAAGCTCTTTTTGATGCAGAGAAGAAATTTTGGATCTCTTTTTTAAAAATATTTTTTTGGATCTCTTCTTTTTCTATAGAAAAGTCTAAAAGGCTACTCATTGTAATATCATCAATATTTGTTGTGTTTGTTTTTTGTGATAAAATCCTCTTCATTCTTATTATAGAATTTTCAGTATCTTGTGAGCTTTTTCTTAGAATTCTCCTCTCTAATTTTAGATTAATATCACTTGACTTATCACCTTCTAACTCTACTGATATTGAGTTATTTATGAGCATAATCGAAAGAAATAAAAAATATTTTTCACGCATCAATTGTTTTATTATTTTAATTTTCTGTTGATTTTTTATTTGGAGCTCTATTCCAATTACCCAAGATTTAAAATTTTTAATATTGTTTAAAGCTTTTAAAGCAACACTTGAAGGGCATCTAATAATAATTCTTTGAGAATTATAATCAATTTCTTCATTTTTACATAGGTTTTGATATTCAATATCTGATACAAAATCTGTATAATAGATTAATTCTTTTCTAAAATGCATAAGATCACATAATTCTGCCGAAAAATTATCAACATCAATTTCATTTTCTCCCAATATTATTATCGGTATTCTATTAAGAAGACTATATAAGATAAGAGATAATTTTTTTTCACCTATCTTATCTATTGACTGTATAATTTGCAGGATCCTATTCTCTCCTTAATTATTTATTTTATAATTAATTCTCCTAACAGCTTTTTAATGTCAAAATGCTTTTTGTAGTCTTCAATAACTAATGCTTTTTTAATAGTTTGGTTTAATTTATTTGCGTACTGAGGTATTATCAACCTGAGTAGACCTAATTTATATTTTCCTTTATCAATAAGAGAACTAAAAATTCCTTTATCAAGACCATAAATAAATTGAAAATTGGTTTCACAATCTAAAAGAATTGTATTAATTTGCATTTTTTTCAACAACCAAGCGCATCTATTTGAGGTTTGAAATAATGAGTAACTCATAGCTGCAACTGTTTCAAGTGGATTATACCAAAAAATTTCTTTTTTTATAATTTTTGAAGCTATAAAACCACCTTCTAGCGTAAGAAAAGAACATCTTAAATCAGGTATCGAAAAAGAAAAAGTTTTTAAAATTTGATCTAATTGATAAGAATCCTTTTCAGAAAACCCTAATGAATAAGCTGATAATTTGAAATCTCTTGAAAAATCTTCTTTTACATCGAATTCTTCCATCATCTTCTTTATTTGTTCGTTGTTAAACTCAATTAAAGGTGGTTTGAAAGATTCACCTGAAGTAATCAACGTTCGTTTAATTTTCATAAGACTATCTCCTGTTTGTAAAAATATGCTTCCAAGATTTACTGTTGGAAGTGTAGTAATTGCTATAAAAAACTCATTATCATTTTCAAAAATACCTTGTTCTTCTAAAATTTTATTAAGTGGAGAATCATATGAGTTTTTAAGTGGAGCGATTAAAATTTTTGCCTTTTTCCCCTCAATTAATATATATTTTAGTTCTTTTGGATGTAAATGAATACCGATATTATAAATTGCACTTGTGGCTGCAGAAACGCCAAAAATTTCGTCTTTTGAAAACCAAACCCCACTTGATTGAATGGGATTACCATCTCTCTGAGTTAAGACAACATTTTCTACTCCCTTCAAATTTTTAATTTGATCTAAATGCTTTCCTATTCTTTCTCTAATCGTCATTAAATAACCTAAAAATTGGAATTTATCCATTTTTTTAAAAATAGATTTTTAAACTCCATTATTTTTAAAACTCGAAATTTCTGGTCTCTAATCTTAAATAAAATTTATTATTAAAAGCAAAAATTTAAAATATATAGATTGATTATTAATAATGTATTTAAATCGTAAATTAATCGGCGTGAGCTCGGATGACGGTATAATTTCCAAAAAATGATGGGTTCCTTTCAAATTACGATAAAAAAAATGTGGTTTTAATTTTAAATTAAAACTGAAAAAAGTACAAAAATATAATAACATCCGCCAAATAATTTAAAATAGTCTTAAAATCCGATTCCATTTAATAATTCCGGTTGATCCTGCCGGACCCGACTGCTACTTGGGTGAGAATAAGCCATGCAAGTTGAATGGAATACCAAAATATTCCATAGCAAACTGCTCAATAACACGTGATCAACTTACCCTATGGAAAACAATAACCTCTGGAAACGGAGGATAATGGTTTATAGTTGAAAAGGCTTGGAAAAGTTTTTCAATAAAAGGGAATAATAAAAATGGTTATTATTTTGCCATAGGATAGGATTGCGGTCGATTATGGCTGTTGGTGAGGTAATGGCTCACCAAACCAATAATCGATAGGGGCCGTGAGAGCGGGAGCCCCGAGATGGGTACTGAGACAACGACCCAGGCCTTACGAGGTGCAGCAGGCGCGAAAACTCCGCAATACACGAAAGTGTGACGGGGTTACCCAAGGTGCTTAATTTTTAAGCTGTGGTAAGTGTGTAATGTACCTTACTAGAAAGGAGAGGGCAAGGCTGGTGCCAGCCGCCGCGGTAAAACCAGCTCTTCAAGTGGTCGGGATAATTATTGGGCTTAAAGTGTCCGTAGCTTGTATAATAAGTTCCTGGTAAAATCTAATAGCTTAACTATTAGTATGCTAGGAATACTGTTGTACTAGAGGGCGGGAGAGGGCTGAGGTACTTCAGGGGTAGGGGTGAAATCCTATAATCCTTGAAGGACCACCAGTGGCGAAGGCGTCAGACTGGAACGCGCCTGAGAGTGAGGGACGAAAGCCAGGGGAGCGAACCGGATTAGATACCCGGGTAGTCCTGGCCGTAAACGATGCATACTAGGTGATGGTACGGCGACGAGCCGTGTCAGTGCCGTAGGGAAACCGTTAAGTGTGCCGCCTGGGAAGTACGGTCGCAAGGCGAAAACTTAAAGGAATTGGCGGGGGAGCACCGCAAGGGGTGAAGCCTGCGGTTCATTTGGACTCAACGCCGGGAAACTTACCAGGGGAGACAGCAGAATGCCGGTCAGGTTGACGACCTTACCTAACGAGCTGAGAGGAGGTGCATGGCCGTCGCC